>DASVOL010000251.1:0-4862 GCA_036383375.1 Bradyrhizobium sp.
ATCGGCTTGTCGTACAGCGACTCGATGTCATCCTCGTCGTCATCATCGCTGATGAGCTGCGAGTTCAGGGGCTGGCTCAGCTTCGAGCCGTCGCGGTAGAGCGCGTTGGCCTTCAGCGCGAGCTTCCAGGACAGCAGATACGCCGCCTTGCAATCCTCGACGGCAGCGTCGTTCGGCATGTTGATGGTCTTGGAGATCGCGCCCGAGATGAACGGCTGCGAGGCCGCCATCATCCGGATGTGGCTCTCGACCGAGAGATAGCGCTTGCCGATCTTGCCTCAGGGGTTGGCGCAGTCGAACACCGGATAGTGTTCGGCCTTCAGGTGCGGCGCACCTTCGACCGTCATCGCGCCGCAGATGTGCACGTTGGCGGCCTCGATCTCGCGCTTGGTGAAGCCGACCGCGGAGAGCAGGTCGAAGTTCGGCGCTGCCAGCGCTTCCGCGCCGATGCCGAGCTGGTCGCGGATGAAGTCCTCGCCAAAGGTCCACTTGTTGAAGGCGAACTTGATGTCGAACGCGGTCGGCAGCGCCTTCTCCACCTTGGCAATGGCTTCGTCGGTAAAGCCTTTTGCCTTGAGGGTCGAGGCGTTGATGCCAGGCGCATTCGACAGCGAGCCGTGGCCGACGGCGTAGGCCTCGATCTCCGCGATATCAGCTTCGCGATAGCCGAGCGCGCGCAAGGCCGCCGGCACCGCCTGGTTGATGATCTTGAAGTAGCCGCCGCCGGCGAGCTTCTTGAACTTCACCAGCGCGAAATCGGGCTCGATGCCGGTGGTGTCGCAATCCATCACGAGGCCAATGGTGCCGGTCGGCGCCACCACCGTGGTCTGGGCGTTGCGATAGCCGTTGACCTCGCCGAGGGCGAGGGCGTCGTCCCACGCCAGCTTGGCATGCGCGACGATGTCGGCCTGCGGGCAGGATTCGTGGTCGAGCGCCACCGGATTGACGGCGAGCGCCTCATAGCCGCGGCTTTCACCGTGCGCGGCGCGGCGGTGATTGCGGATCACGCGCAGCATGTGGGCCGCGTTCTTCTTGTAGCCCGGGAAGGTGCCCAATTCCGCGGCCATCTCGGCCGAGGTCTTGTAGGAGATGCCGGTCATGACCGCGGTCAGCGCGCCGCAGAGCGAACGGCCTTCCCTGGAGTCATAGGGCAGGCCCATGGTCATCAGCAGGCCGCCGATGTTGGCGAAGCCGAGGCCGAGGGTGCGGAACTCGTAGGAGAGTTCGGCGATCGCCTTCGACGGGAACTGGGCCATCATGACGGAGATTTCGAGCACGATGGTCCAGAGCCGGCAGAGGTGCTCGTAGGACTCGATGTCGAACCGCTTGGTGGTCGAGCTGTAGAACGTCAGCAGGTTGGCGGAGGCGAGGTTGCACGCCGTGTCGTCCAGGAACATGTATTCCGAGCACGGATTGGAGGCGCGGATGTCGCCGGACGCCTTGCAGGTGTGCCAGTCGTTCATCGTGGTGTTGAAGTGCAGGCCGGGATCGGCGGAGGCCCAGGCGGCGTAACCGATCTTCTCCCAGAGGTCGCGCGCCTTCAGCGTCTTCGTCACCTTCTTGGTGGTGCGGCCGACCAGATTCCAGTCGCCGTCGGTCTCGACTGCGCGGAGGAAGTCATCCTTCAGCGACACCGAGTTATTGGAGTTCTGGCCGGAGACGGTCAGGTACGCCTCGGAATCCCAGTCGGTGTCGTAGATGTCGAACTGGATGTCCTTGTAGCCCTGCTTGGCAAACTGGATGACGCGCTTGATGTAATTATCCGGCACCAAGTTGCGGCGGGCGAGCTTGATCTCGCGGCGCAGCGCCGGGTTCTTCTCGGGATCGAAGCAGTCGTCGCCAGAACCTTCGCAGTTCACGCAGGCCTTCATCACGGCCTTGAGGTGCTTCTGGTTGATCTTGGAGCCGGTGACCAGCGCCGCGACCTTCTGCTCCTCCTTCACCTTCCAGTCGATATAGGTCTCGATATCGGGATGGTCGGCATCGACCACGACCATCTTGGCCGCACGACGCGTGGTGCCGCCCGACTTGATCGCGCCCGCGGCGCGGTCGCCGATCTTGAGGAAGCTCATCAGGCCCGACGAGCGGCCGCCGCCGGAGAGCTTTTCGCCTTCGCCGCGCAGGCTGGAGAAGTTGGAGCCGGTGCCGGAGCCGTACTTGAACAGGCGCGCCTCACGCACCCAGAGGTCCATGATGCCGCCCTCGTTGACGAGGTCGTCGCCGACGCCCTGGATGAAGCAGGCATGCGGCTGCGGATGCTCATAGGCCGACTTCGACTTGGTGAGCTTGCCGGTCTTCCAGTCGACATAATAGTGGCCCTGGCCGGGGCCATCGACGCCGTAGGCCCAATGGAGCCCGGTGTTGAACCACTGCGGCGAGTTCGGCGCGACCATCTGTTTTGCCAGCTGGAAGCGCAGCTCGTCGAAGAAGGCGAGGGCGTCTTCTTCCGTCGAGAAGTAGCCGCCCTTCCAGCCCCAATAGGTCCAGCAGCCGGCGAGGCGATCGAACACCTGCTTGGCGCTGGTCTCGCCGACGATGCGCTCGTTCTCGGGGAGGCTCGCGAGCGCCTCGGTGTCCGGCACCGAACGCCACAGCCAGGACGGCACGGTCTCTTCCTCGACCTTCTTCAGGCGCGCGGCGACGCCGGCCTTGCGGAAGTACTTCTGCGCCAGCACGTCGGAGGCGACCTGCGACCAGAACTCCGGAACCTCGACGTTCTCGGCGCGGAACACGACCGAGCCGTCCGGGTTGCGGATCTCAGATGTGGTCAGGCGGAAATTGATCCCGGCATAGGGAGATTGTCCGCTGGTGGTGTTGCGTCGTTGGATCTGCATGGTCGAGCCCCGTCTCTTCTTCTGCCCGGCCCCACGTTATTCGCAGGTTGCCGGAATGTTATCTGTTCGCGGACTTTGGGAGAACGCGTCAGCACGCCTCCCGTCATCCGCAGCTCAGCCGGTGGATCCGGCCTGTTTTCTCTTCAACCGCCAGGCGCCGGTTTGACCCGGCTTTAGCGGCGGCATGACCCCGCGGCGGCGCCCGACTGGTCGGGTCCTCCGGGTCATGCATTCAACGCCCCAAACGCTCACGCGACACGTCACGCGTACGCTTCTTGCGGGCCGGTTTCGGCCTCTGTTTCCGGGTCCTTCTCGGCCCGTTCGTCGTCCCGACAGCGGCCCAAAATCAGGGCAGACAAGCCCTTCACCCGCGGCCCGAGGGCCTGGCGGAGTGGTCATTTTGGAACCCTTGTGGGAGCGACCGGCGGGGACCCAAACACACTCGCGCCGAACAGGTTGAAAGCTAGGCCATGTCCGTTGCGCCCGTCAAGGACTAGTACGAGTTTCTGAATCAAACACTAAATATGGTGGACGGAGGGGGATAACAGGGGTCGGTGCCGCGCCTGTGATCGAGCCAACTATCGGTGAGTCCTCAGGGATTCCCAAGCCAAAAAAATTCCTGGTCCCTGTGGATTGGATGTTCGCCCCGCTGTTCACAGGCGAAGTATTTATTCGCCGTGGCGGATTGAATTTCGGGGACTCACGTAACCCTACGGGCAAAGTACGGATCAGGCATGTCAGAGCCGTGATGGTCGGGCGACAAAATCGCGGGCAAGCTGTGGCCGACTCACATTCCCTCCACACCCTTGCCGGGTTCCATGACAGACCAGAAGCCTTCCGGGCGGACGCGCCTTGCGCCCGCCGGCCTGATGTTCCTCGCCATCACTTCGGTCGGCTGGGGGTTCAACTGGCCGTCCACCAAGTTCCTGCTCAGCGAGCTGCCGCCGCTGACCTTGCGCGGCATCACCGGCGTGATCGGCGCCGTGCTGCTCGCCGTGCTGGCGCTGATCCGCGCGCAGAGCCTGCATGTCGAGGCAAAACTGTGGCCACGCCTCGTGCTGTATGCGGCGCTCAACGTCAGCGGCTGGATGGTGCTGATGGGGCTCGCGCTGCTCTGGCTGCCGGCGAGCGAGACCGCGCTGATTGCCTACACCATGCCGGTGTGGGCCTCGCTCCTGGCCTGGCCGGTGCTCGGCGAGCGGCCGACGCTGCTGCGGACGGTCGCGCTGGTGATGGCGTTCGCCGGGCTTGCGGCCATCATGGGCGGTAACGGCATTTCCGCGAGCAAGGACAAGCTGCCGGGCATCATCATGGCGCTCGGCGGCGCGTTCGGCTTTGCGCTCGGCACGGTTTTGGCGAAGAAATACCCGCTGGTGATGCCGCCGATCCCGGCCGCGGCCTGGCAGATCGGGCTCGGCTGCGTGCCGATCACGATCGTCGGCTTCCTGGTCGAGACCACGCATTGGGACCGCGTCACGCCCATCGGCTGGTGGCTGCTGGTCTATTCCACCGTGGTCCAGTTCTGCATCGCCTATGTCGCCTGGTTCGCGGCGCTGGCCCGCCTGCCGGCTTCGGTCGCTGCGATCGGCACCATGGCGGTGCCGGTGATCGGCGTCGTGGCGTCTGCGATCGCGCTGCACGAGCCGCTCGGCCCGATCCAGATCGTGGCGCTGCTGTTCACGCTCGCCGGCGTCGTGCTGGCGACGCGGTAGGGAGGCTCCCTCGCCCCGTTCTTACGGGGAGAGGCTCGGGGTGAGGGGCTCTCTCCGCGAATTGCGCTTGGTGTGAGCTGCGTAGCCCGGATGAGCGAAGCGACATCCGGGAACGGTGCCGGCCACACGAGAGACCGCCCCCGGATTTCGCTGCGCTCATCCGGGCTACGGACCTGAATCGGTTCTGAATAGTAGAATAATACCGTTGCGGCTACTTTGCATGGGGTTGTTCCCCACTTTTTGCCTTGCGCCGCTGCGACGAGCCTCGCTCTACCTGCCGAGCGCCTGCTGCAACATCGTGGCGAGCTGGGCCTTG
>DASVOL010000252.1:0-6258 GCA_036383375.1 Bradyrhizobium sp.
GCGGCCGCGCTTCAGGAAGGTCGCATGGCAGGTCACGCGGCCTTCGCGGACCGCGGCGAGATATTGCACCTTCATCTCGAGCGTGGTGCCAGGCCCCGCGACGTGGTTGACCAGATGCCCCATCGAGATGTCGAGCGCGGTCGCGAGAACCCCGCCATGCAAGGTACCTTGCGGATTGAACATCGGCCGCTCGACGTCGAAGGAGACGATGCACGCCTCGCTTTGGTAGGCGATCTCGAGGCCGAAGAAGCGCGACAGGAAGAACGAGCCGAACTCCTGCCGCTCGTCCGCGACGGCGCGACGCATCATCTGCTCGGCGATATCTCTCATGACGACACTCATTTGATCACGATACTCATGTGGGCGATCGCACGAAGTTCCGTCCAAGGTCTCCGAACGCGCCTTCGGCCGCGAATCTCTCGAGCCGATCGTCGGTCCAGCCGCGCCATTCCGCAAGCACCTCGCGGGTGTGTTCGCCGAGCATCGGCGGCGGCGTGGAAGGCGCCGGCGGTTCGTCGCCGAACCGCGTCGGCCGCGCGATGAACTTGACGTCCCCCGCGGCTGGATGGCGGACGGCCTGGACCATGCCGCGCTGCGTGAGTTGCGGCGCCTCGCAGACTTCGCCGACCGACTTGATCGCACCGCAGGGAATTCCCGCCGCGGCAAGCGCCTGCAGCCAATCGGCACGGCTCCTCTGCGCGAAGATGGGGGCGAGGATCGCGACGAGTTCGTTCCTGCTCGCCGCGCGTTTCGGGGCGGTTTCGAAACGTGCATCTTCGCGCAGGTCCGGACGGCCGATGACATCGCAGAAGGCGGCCCAAAACTTGTCGTTCGCAACCCCGACATTGATCCAGCCGTCACTCGCCTCGAACGGTTCGTACGGGCTGATGGTCGGATGGACGTTGCCGCGGCGCCTTGGGCTTTCTCCCGTGGCGAAGTACATGCCGGCGTTGAACGTCAGCAGCGATGCCATGGCGTCGAGCATCGAGACGTCGACCCGGCCACCCTCGCCGGTCCGGCTCTTCCGCATCAACGCGGCGAGCACAGAATGCGACGCGTACAGGCCGGTGACGAGATCGGCGATCGAGGTGCCGACCTTGGTCGGCGGCCCGTTGGGGTCACCGGTGATGTCCATCACGCCGGATTCGCCCTGCAGGATCAGATCATAGCCGGGGCGCAGCGCATCCGCACCGGTGCGACCGAACCCCGAGATGCTGCACAGGATGATGTCGCCCTTGCGGGCGCGCAGCGCGTCGAAGCCGAGCCCCCATTTGTCGAGCGTGCCCGGGCGAAAATTCTCGATCACGACGTCGGCGGCGGATGCAAGATCGAGCGCTGCGTCGCGCCCCGCCGGCGATTTCAGATCGATGGCGCAACTGCGCTTGTTGCGATTGACAGACAGGAAATACGCGCTCTCGCCGCCGACGAAGGGCGGGCCGTAGCGGCGGCTTTCGTCGCCCTGCCTGGGGTCCTCGATCTTGACGATGTCGGCGCCGAGATCGCCGAGCTGCATCGTGGCAAAGGGACCGGAAACCACGCGGCAGAGATCGAGGATCCTGATACCCGACAGCGGCTCGCGATCAGACGATCGCATCGGCGAGGTCCTTCATCGACGGCACCAGGATATCGGGCTGGTGCGGCGTGATGCCGAACGGGCGGCTGCGCCGATCGATGAAGGCCGTCCGCATGCCGGCGGACTTCGCACCGATACAGTCGAAGGCATGATTGGCGACGAACAGCACCTGATCGGGCTTCACGCCCATGATCTCGGCCGCCTTGGTGTAGGTCGCGACATGCGGCTTGAACGAATTGGCTTCCGCCACCGAGATCACGCGATCGAACGGGACCTTGTGATACTGCTTCGCGGTCTCAAGCATGTCCGGATCGCCGTTCGAGAGCACCACCAGCTTGTATTTGGCTTGCAGCCGCGCCAGCGCTTCCGGCACTTCCGGAAACGGCACCAGCTTCTCGATCTCGCCGACGAGATAGCGCACCTCGTCCATCGTGTAGCCGATCCTGGCGCGGTCCATCACGTGGGACACCGCGCGATGGCCAATTTCGCGATAGGGCGTGTGCTCGCGATGCAGCAGCGCATCGATCATCGAATTCTCGAAATGGGTGCGGCGCCACCATGTGACGAAGGAATTCGGATCGCCCTTCCAGCCTTTCTTCGCAAGGAACGGCGTCGCGATTTTGGTCAGGCCGCCCTGCATGTCGACGACCGTGCCGTACTGATCGAACATGCAGATCTTCACGTCGCGCTTGATGGTCTCAAAGCTCATTGATGCCTCCTGGGTTCAGGTCGATTGGATACGCGCTGCGTCGTCATAGATGAAATGGATTTGTGATCTCTCGTTATTCACGATATGAATGACGGCATGAACCTCCGATCCATCGACCTCAATTTGCTCGTCGCCTTGGACGCACTGCTGACCGAACGTCATGTCACCAAGGCGGCCGACCGCGTCGGCCTCAGTCAACCTGCGATGAGCAACGCGCTCAACCGGTTGCGCGCGATGTTCGAGGACGAACTGCTGGTGCGGACGACGAGCGGCATGAAGCCCACGCCCCGTGCCACCGAACTGGCGGAGCCGCTGCGCCAAGTGCTGCGCCAGGTCGAGCGCGTGATGGCGAGCGACGCCGGCTTCGATCCGGCCCGAACGGAACGCACCTTCACGATCAGGATGTCGGATATTCTCGCCTGCCTGTTGCTGCCGCGACTCGCCGCGGCGCGGCCGCCGGATGCGCGGATCTCCTACAACACGATCCATCTGCCGCCCGCTTTGACGATCGATGCGCTGGAGCGGGACGAGATCGACGTCGCGGTCAGCATGGGGCTCGAACATTCCGCATCGATCCGTTCCGAGACGCTGCTGCACGACCGTATGGTCTGCCTGATGCGGAGCGGTCACCCGATCAAGCGCAAAGGGCTGACCTTCGAGCGCTTCATCGCGCAGGAGCACATGAAGGTCTCGATGAGCCCGACCGACCTTCGCTTCGTCGACGACGTGCTCGCCGAACGCGGCCATCGACGGCGCATCGCGCTGAATGTGCCGCATTGGCTGGTCGTGCCTCACGTCTTGAAGAGCACCGATCTGCTCGCGGTGATGCCGAGACATCTCGCTGCCGTGCTGATGGACGCCGGTCTGCGAATGGAGGAACTGCCGTTCGAGTCCGCGCCGTTCGACTGGATGTTGTACTGGCATCGCCGATACGATCAGAGCAATGCGAACGGCTGGCTCCGCGATCGACTCAGGGCGGCGTGCTCCGATCTGGACTAGGCCCCGATATCCGCCGGCCTCCGCGCGATGGACGATGGATGTCCTGCCTCGGCGTCCATGACGGCCGACGCGTCCTCCAATGAGCGTCCCTTGGTCTCGAATCCGAAAACAAGAAACACCACGGCCTGGAACACGAGGACGCCGGCCAGCGTCGTCAGCACGCCGGTCAACCCTTGCCAGGCGAAGATCGCGACCACGACGTACTGCACCAGCGCGGTCGCGATGCGTCCGGACGTGGCGCAGATCGCCGTGCCGCGAAGCCGGTAGCGCGTCGGGAACAGTTCGGGGACGTGCATCGCAAACCCGGTCGCCAGCATGACGTAGATCGCGGTGACCAGCAGGAAGCCCACACCCGCGAGCGCAACACCATCAGCCATGTACGGATAGGCGATGCCGAGCAGTGCTGCCGCAATCGACGAGCCGACGATCGAGAGCCGGCGTCCCAATCGATCCGCAAGCACGAGCCCGATCAACGATCCGACCGGCCCGCCCAGCGCCATCACGCTGGTGTAGCCCAGCGAGGAGACCACGCTGTGGCCGCCCTTGACCATGAAGGTCGGCAGCCAGCCGATGAACCCGTAGAGACTGAAGCCGACGACGATGTGCAACAGGCTGCCCAGCAGCGTGCGCGCGAGATACGGCGGCTGGAACAGGTGCCAGACCGCACCGGGAGGTTCCTGTGTCGGCGCGCCGGCGGCGACGGGAGCCAGCGTTCCCTTGCGCGGGGCCTCCGCTTCGATCGCCGACAAGATCTTCTCGGCCTCATCGGCGCGACCGTTGGCGGCGAGCCAGCGCGGCGATTCCGGCATCGACTTGCGCAAGAACCAGACGATCATCGCCAGGACGCCGACGAGGGCGAACATGTAGCGCCATCCGAGCGTCGGGATCACCCAGAGGCCGATCATGGACGACGCGAACAGCGAGAAGTTGGTGATCACGGCCAGGAGCCCGATCCAGCGACCACGCGAAGCCGCCGGCACGAACTCCGTCAAGGTGGCATAGCCGACCACGATCTCCGCGCCGAGGCCGATGCCGATGATGAAGCGCAGGCCGATCAGGACCGTCATGCTGGGCGCGAAGGCCGCCGCGATCGACGCGAGGCCGAAGATCGCGAGGTTCATCTGGTAGGAGAAGCGGCGGCCGAAGCGGTCGCCAAGGATGCCGGAGAACCAGGCACCGATCGTCATGCCGAAAAAGGTCGCGGAGACGAAGGCGGCATTGAGCTCGAGCGTCGACCAGCCCTCCTTGAGCACCGCGCCCAGCACGCCGCCGGCGAGATAGATGTCGAATGCGTCGAGAAACATGCCCGCGCCGATCAGGGCCAGGATACGCCAGTGAAATCCGCAGATCGGCAGCCTGTCGAGGCGCGCGCCCGCGTTGATGTCGATGTCGGCGGATCGCGCCATTCCAAACCTCCCTGCCCGGCCTTATGCGAGCCGGATGTTCCGATCATCGATTGATGACGCGCAGGGGGTCGTCGTCCAATTCAAATCGAAAATTCGACTATTTGGCGTAGTGATGAAGCCGCGCGCGCGCTCGCGACGCAAGACGCCAGCACAACTTGATCCAGCCGCGAGGTCGTTCGCTTTGAAGCCGCAGCCGATCGAACGCAGCTGATGCAGATCCCGAACCAGACACGCGACACACGCGCGTCTTGTGCAACTCGCGTGGTCCATATCCGCACTGCGAGTCGTCGTGACTCGCGTTCCATCCTGACACCGAGCTGACGCGCACTCGCTGTCGTTAACGCTTTCATCGCCGCGCGATCGCGAAATCACGGTGTCGGCACAAACATTCACAACGGGTTCATGTCGCCGCCACTATTCAACTCCAACGCTGGGGGAAGAAGATTGGAGTATGTGCCATGCGCCGCATCGCCGGACTGCCTTTCGCCTTAGCTCTCAGCCTCTGCTGTCTCTCTCCACCTCACGCTGCGCGCGCGCAGCTTGCCATCGGTATCGGCATCGGCATCAGCGTCGATGCAGCACCGCCGCCCTTGCCTGTTTACGAGCAGCCGCCGATCCCTGGCGACGGCTACATCTGGACGCCCGGCTATTGGGCGTGGAACGACGATGTCGGTTACTACTGGGTTCCCGGCACGTGGGTGCTGCCGCCCGCACCTGCATTGCTATGGACGCCCGGCTATTGGGGCTGGAACGATGGCGCCTACGGGTTCCACGCCGGTTATTGGGGAGCGACCGTCGGCTTCTACGGCGGCATCTCCTATGGCTTCGGCTACACCGGCATCGGCTACGAGGGCGGCTATTGGCGCGGTGGCAACTTCTTCTATAACAGTTCCGTCAACAACATCTCGAATGTCTCGGTCACCAACGTCTACAACAAGACCGTCATCAACAACACGACCAACGTCAGCTACAACGGCGGCACCGGCGGCACCACGGTGAGACCGACGCCGCAACAGCTCGCCGCCGCGAACGAGCACCATGTGGCTGCGACCGCCGAGCAGACCCGGCACGCGGAAGCGGCGATGAAGGATCCGGCGCTGACGCTCGCCAACAACCACGGTCATCCGGCGGTCGCCGCGACCGCGCACGCGGCACATTTCAGCGGCGCGGGCGTGATCGCCGCGCACCCGGGCAAGCCGATCGCGGCGCCGCCGCCCCATCATACGCAATCCGCGACAGGACATGCTCCGCAGACGGGAAATGCCGTGCCGCCAGGACATGCTCTGCCGAGCGGAAACGCGCTGCCGCCAACGCATGCATCGCCGACGGGGCACGCCTTGCCTTCAGGAAACGCACTGCCGCCGGCGCAGACAACGACAACAGGACACGCCTTGCCCACCGGAAACGCGCTACCGCCGGCACGCGCGTCGACAACGGGACACGCATTGCCCGCGGCAAGCGCTTCGCCGGCTGCGCATGCATTGCCGACGGGACAGGCTCGGCCTGTTGCGGTCAACCATCCCGCTCCGGCACCGCACGTCGCAGCGCCAGCCGTGCATGCGCCGAGACCG
>DASVOL010000253.1:0-8347 GCA_036383375.1 Bradyrhizobium sp.
CTCTAGGGCGACACGATCTGGCGCCAGGTCTTTACGAACTGCTCGCGCTTGACAAGGTCCAGATAGGCAAGTGCCGGAAGACCGAGCGTTGGAAAATTGAGCAAGCCGGGCTTGTCGGCGACATATCGCGTCTTCATTTGCTCGCGATCGGTGCCGACGCCAGCGATCGATAATCCGAAGCCGTTGGCGACCACAGCCTGACCGGGCTCGGAGAGCACATAGTCCACGAAGGTTCCGGCCAGTGCGGGGTGTTGCGCCCTTTGCGGGATGACGATGGTCCGGGACACCACCGTCACATAATCTTCCGGCACCACGATGCCGAGGTTCGGATGCCGTTCTGCCTGCCGCAGAGCGTAGGAGCCGAGAACGTCATATGCGATGAGCGTGTCGCCGCGGCTCAGCGAGTCGAGCATGTCCTGCGTACAGCAGAACAGCTTCGCCTTGGTGGTGCCAAGTGCGTGCGCCAGACGCCAGAAGTTGGCCGACAGCATCGACTCGGTCGTTGCGAATAGATAGCCAACGCCGCTGACGCCGATGTCGTAAGTCGCGATCTTGCGGCGGAATCGCTCCGGCGATCGCTCCAGCAGCCGGATCAGGTCCTGATGCGACTTCGGGACCTCGTCGCGATCGAGCATATCCTTGTTGTAGACGATCACCGCCGGCTCCACGGTGAAGCCAAAAATCTCGTCGCGCCAGACCGCCCAGTCCGGCAGCCCGCGTGTGGCGATCGCGGCGCGTTGGACATGACCGTCATTGGCGAGCTTGACCTGGAGATCCATTGCCGAGCTGATCAGGAGGTCGGCGACGGGCCTGTCGCTCGGCGCGCTGGCGCCCTCCTGGTAAAGCGGCACCGTCTCGTAGAGACGGTACCGGACCTCGATGTCCGGATGCTCCTTCTGGAAACCTTCAATGACGGGGGCCATAGCCAGGATATCCGCCGTCCCATGAATGAGCAGCGTAGCAGTGGGGCTCGCAGGCGCGTGGAACACCTTCAGCTCGTTGATCGCCTTTGACTGGTCGGCACGGCAGCTCCCGCTGACGAGAAGCAGCCCCACGATGAGCGCCACGCATCGCATGGCGTTTCGCGTGATCGGCGGTGACGGCCTGGCGCTCATGTCGCTCTCGGCAGGATGACCCGCGCCAGAAGGCCGCCGCCGGGGCGATCGAGCAAAGCGAGATTGCCGCCGGCGGCCGCGGCTGCGTTCTTGGCGATGTTGAGGCCGAGCCCGGTCCCGGCGACGTGGGTTTGCTCCGATCCGCGCTGAAAGCGCTCCAGCACGCGGGTTTTGTCCCCGTCGGGGATGCCTGGCCCGCGGTCAGCCACGTCGAATTCGATGGTCGAGCCATCCGGCGACGTGCGCAGATCGATATCGATGGTGCCGCCCGGAGCATATTTCAGCGCGTTGTCCAGCAGGTTGCCGATCAGCTCGCGAAGCGCGAGAGGCGCCCCGCAAACCGGAAAGTCGTCGTGGGTCGTCGACAGATCAGCCAACCTGCAGCGCTGCATGTTGTCCTTCGGCAGGCGTTCCACGGCCTCGAGATAGAGCTCGAGGAAATCGCAACGCGGGTTGCCGGACGTTTCGATATGGTGGGCGATCGCGGCATCCGCCAGCAGCTGGTTGACGATGCGCGTCGCGTCGACGGCGTTGGCGAGAATCCGGTCGGTGTAGTTTCGCAGCAAACCCGGGTCCCGTTCGGACGCCGCGACCTCGGCCAACGCGCGGATCGAGGCCAGCCGTGTCCGGATATCATGCGTGGTATCGACGGCGATGCCGCGCAGCGTATTCAGCACGCCGTCCAGCCGCTGCATGAAGTCGTTGAGACTTGAGACCAGCGAAGTGACTTCCCTCGGAACCGGCGTCCGGATCGGGGTCAGATCGCCGGGCGCGCGCCCGGTCAATTCCGCCTCGAGCGTCACGAGAGGCGCCCAGGCCCTGTTGAGCCCCTTTGAAATCAGCAGGCAAATGACAATTCCGGCCACCGCCATCGGCGCGAACGAATTCTTCAGGATGTCGGCGGCGAGCTGCGAGCGGGCTTCCCGCGTCTCGGCGACGCTGACGCTGACCCAGCCGGACCGGTCGCCGAAATCGATGTAGCGCCAGACCGTGCCGATCCGGACCGCAGCCTGTGAGTAGACGGCGTCGGAAAAAGTCGGTGATCGGTCGCGATCGGAACCCCTCGCGGCGTCGGGCAGGTCGGCATAGCCGGTGATCAGGGAACGATCCGGTGCCCGGACGGCGTAGAAGGCCCGCGTCTCGCGGGCCGCGCCGAGGATCTCCAGCGAGGCCAAAGGCAGCTCGACGGTGAGTTTTCCGTCCTCAGCCCGGATACTGTCGGCAATCGAGAACGCGGATGCGGCGAGAACGCGATCGAATGCGGTGTCGGCGGCATTGAGAGAGAAATTGCGCACGTAGCCGAACAGGCCGACGCCGAGAATCGCCAGCAGCGAAATCGCGCCGAGCAGGATGTCGCGCTTAATTGAGGTCTGCGGTCGGCGCATCGTCAGCCTTCGCCACATAGCCGACGCCCCACACGGTTTCGATGCGGAGTCTCGAAGCCTTCAACCTGCGCCGGATGCGCGAGATGTAGAGTTCGAGCGCGTTCGGGTTGACCGCGTTTTCGTAACCGAAGAGCTGATCGATCAACCGCTCGCGCGGCACCACCAGTCCCGGTGACAGCACCAGGAGCTCCAGCAGGCGAAATTCGCGCCGCGTCAGCTCGATCCGGGCGCCGGCAGCGGTGATCGATTGCGCCGCAATATCGATGGCGACGTCGGCGATCTCGATCTTGCTGGTCGGAATGCCGCTGTGCCGTCGCACGACGGCCCGCATCCTTGCCTCCAGCTCGCGCAGGTCGAAGGGCTTCACGAGATAATCGTCCGCGCCGATGTCGAGCACGTCGATCTTGTCGCCGACGTCGCCTCTGGCGGTGATCACAAGCACCGGCGTGCGAATGCGCCGGCTGCGCAGAAGCTTCAGCAGGTCCGAGCCGCTCATGCCGGGCAGCATGAGATCGAGAATGATCAGATCGAAAGGGTCTTCCTGAATGCGGCGGGACGCGTGTCCGCCATCGGTCAACCACTCGACCGCATGCCCCTGACCACGCAGGCGCGCCGCAATCGCCGCGCCCAGATCCGCCGTGTCTTCGATCAGAAGCGCACGCATGATTTCTTGCGCACGTTAAGGCATCCCCTCAAGGAAGACGGAAATTCTCGTCTTCATGGTCGGCGCGACAGAATTATTCCACTGTTCGCAGCCGATCGTTTCCTGTCGTTTTCGGGGCGCCATTTCGCTGGCGCGCTTTCTTCATCGTTTGCCCAACTAGATCAGCTGCAGCGATCCGGTCAAGGGCGTTGCATCGTCCAAGGCGCCGAGACGTGAAGTTCGACGCGACTGCGAAGTGATCGCGCCACCCACAGCGTTCGCGCTAGAGGGTGTGTTGATCCTGCAACGCTGAGCGTTGAACGGCGCTGCGTTACGCGACGGCGCGGACATGACAGGGTTCTGACAGCTATCGACGCCAGTTTCCCCGAGCGAAGCAAAAATTCTCTCAAGGGGGGCGACATGAACCAAGCAGTGCAATTCCCGCAGCCGGCGGCTGAAGCTGTCGCGGGAACCCGGGTGCGGAGCAGGCCAGGCACCGCGAGCCGATATTTCTGGGCAGGCGCGTCGCTCACGGCGATCGCCTTGCTGACATCGTCGCCGGCGAAGGCGACCGATGACGTCGGCGAGCTCAAGGCCGAGATCAGGGCGCTCAGCAAGCGTCTGACCGAGCTCGAGGAGCAGAAGAGGAAGGTCAAGAAGCTCGACGACCGGGTCCAGAAGGTGGAGCGCGCGCAGGAGGCGCATGCCGAGGCGCCGGCGTCCGGCCCGATGCCGGCCAAGGCCGGGCCGTGGGAAAGCTTCAAGACCGGCAGGCCCGTCCACATCTTCGAAACCGACAACACCGACGTTCTGCTGTACGGCATCATCGAGCCGACACTTGGCTACACGACCAATGTCGATTCTGCGGGGCGGTCGACGGTCGGCCTGAACACCTCCTGGTTCAGTGGCAATCGCTGGGGCATCTACGTCACGCAGAAGGTGTTCCCCGAATACGACTTCAAGCTGCTGGCGCGGATGGAAAGCGAATTTGAATTGCCCAGCGGCAACATGGACACGCCTGGTGTGCTGTTCAACCGCGACGCCTGGGTCGGCTTCGAGAGCCCGATGCTCGGCAAGTTCAGCGTTGGCCGACAGAACACGCTGCCGCGCGACGTGGCCAATATCTGGGGCGATCCCTACGGCAGCTCCTCCCTCAGCACGAACGAGGGTGGGTTCACCAACGTCAACAATTTCAAACAGCTCATCTTCTATACCAGTGGCGGCAACGGAGCCGGGGGGCAGGGCGACACCCGCTACGACCAGGGCCTGGTCTGGAAGAAGGTGTTCGACAACGGGCTCTATCTCGGTGCGGCCTACAATTTCGGCGACGGCAACGGTCCCGGCGGACCGAATGGCAGCGGCCCGATTCCGGGCGCAGGCCTCGACAAGGGCAGCACGGAAGCGGTGGCCGCCGGCTACAACTACGGCCAGTTCCACAGTTCGGCCTTCTACACCCGCGCCAACGTGCTGGAGATTCCGACCATCGGCACCACCAATGTCGGACACATCCATCAGTCCTGGGGCGCCGGCGGCAACTGGGATGGCGGCCTGCTCCGCCTGAACACCGGCTACATCCACTACAACGCCGATCAGGGCGTGGTCGGCATTCGCAACGACGATGTGGTCACCGTGTCGGCGAAGGTCACGCCGTCAAAGCTCTACGACGTCGAGGTCGGTTGGCAGGACTTCTTCGCCCACAATGCCGCATTGACCGGATCCGGCTTTACCTTCGTTCCGTTCAAGGACGCGAGCTCGGCGACCATGACCGGAACCGGCACGCGCATGACCACCTATGCGTCGTTCATGTATCACCCGATCCCGAACGTGGACGTCTATATCGCGGGCGATCACATGAAGACGACGGGCGGGTACAGCGCCAGCCAGGCACATCTGCACGATAACGCCGACGAGGTCGTGACCGGCGTTCGCTACAAATGGTAGCGGATCGCGGCTTCCGCGCCTCGCGGGAGCCGTGACGCCGGAGAGATGCCCCTCACTGGCGTCGGACAATCCCGCTCCCCTGCCGCACCTCGCGCGGCAGGGGACGTCGGACATCAAAGGCATTCAGTGCTTCGCGCTGTGGCCGAACAATCGCGCCCGAAGGCGCGCCGGCGATCGCAATCGTCGGATGAAAATCAATGGGAGAGCGTAATGTTGGACAAATCCCCGTCCGGGATTGTGACCTGGAATGACCCGGTCGCGCCCGATACGTCCGCCAAGGTCGCCGCGCCGGCGCCGTTCTGGCCGACCGGCTGGTGGCGCGTGATGGACTTCAACATCGGAATCATTTCGCTTCCGATCTTTGCCATCCTCGTCGGCCTGCTCGCGATCCTGACCATGGAAGGCCAGATCAAGCCGGACGCACCGACGATGATCGCCGTGCTCGTGCTCGGCGGCTTCTCCTGCGCGGAACTCGGCAAGCGGCTGCCCATTCTGCGCAACGTCGGCGCCGCCGCCATCTTCGCGACCTTCATCCCGTCGGCGCTGGTCTACTACAAGCTCCTGCCGGGGCCGATCGAGAAATCGATCGTCGAATTCACCAAGGCCACCAATTTTCTCTACATTTACATCGCCGCGATCATCGTCGGCAGTATCCTCGGCATGGACCGCAACGTCCTCATCAAGGGCTTCCTCAAGATCTTCGTGCCGCTTGGCCTCGGCTCCATCGCGGCCGGAGCGGTCGGAACGCTGGTCGGCACGCTGCTCGGGCTCGGCGCCTACAAGACCTTCTTCTTCATCGTCGTGCCGATCATGGCCGGCGGCGTCGGGGAAGGCGCGATCCCGCTTTCGATCGGATATGCGGCCATCCTCGGCCAGCCGCAGGGAGATTTCTTTGCGATGGTGCTGCCGCCAGTCATGCTCGGAAGCCTGACGGCGATCCTGTTCTCCGGCATGCTGAACTATGTCGGCCGGAAGTATCCGCAACTCACCGGCGAAGGGCGGCTGCAGCCAGGCGGCACGGACGTGCTCGAGGCGGCTTCGGCCAACATGCACGACGACGCGACGACCTCGGCGATCGATATCCCGGCGATTGCCGGGGCGGGGTTGACCGCGATCGTGCTCTATCTGCTCGGCGTCATGCTCAACCATCTGATCGGATTGCCCGCGCCCGTCGCGATGTTGTTCCTTGCCGTCGCCGCCAAATTGTCGAGCGCGGTGTCGCCCCGGTTGCAGTCGGGTGGTCTGATCGTGTTCCGCTTCGTCCAGATCGGCATGACCTATCCGCTGCTGTTCGCCATTGGCGTGTCTCTGACGCCCTGGGCGAAGCTGATGTCGGCCTTCACGGTGCCAAATCTGATCACGATCGTCGCAACCGTGTTCACCTTGATGGCCACCGGAGCATTCGTCGGGCGCCTCATGGGCATGTACCCGATCGAAACGGCGATCGTGAACGCTTGCCATTCGGGGCAGGGCGGCACCGGTGATGTTGCGATCCTGACTGCTGCCGATCGGATGCAGTTGATGCCGTTCGCGCAGATCGCGACCCGAATTGGCGGGGCAATCACCGTCACCGCCGTGCTGGTGCTGCTGCGGTGGACCAACTGATCGTCTGGGGATGCTGTGCATCGAGGCGGTGGAGCGGCTGCTGCACCCAAATTGAGCAAACAGAGGTCCTTTGTATGCAATAAGCCGTGGCCGGTCCTGATGCCCGGGATATCGCTTTCGCGGCATTCCGCAATTGTATCAGTGGGTTGGTCAGCGTTAACGCACCATTAGCGTTTGGCACAAACCTTGCGATCCCTGTTCCAAAGCCATTTTCCAAAAAGGCATTTGGAGCATCACATGAAGCGTCGCGATTTCCTCAAATCGGTGTCTGGGCTGGCCGCGGGGGCGTTGGCGCCGACCGCGCCCGCGATCTGGTCGCCGGCCAAGGCCGACGCGCGCTCCGAGACGCTGCTGATCGTCTCCGAAGGCGGTCCCAACAATCTCGATATCCACGGCGTCGGCACCAACGTGCCCGGCTATGAGGTGTCGTGGAATTGCTACGACCGGCTGATCAGCCACGAGATGAAGAGCGGGCCGGGCGGCGTGCCCTATTACGACCGCGACAAGTTCAAGCCCGAGCTCGCCGAGGACTTCAACATCGGCGACATGTCGGTCACCTTCAAGCTGCGCAAGAACGCCAAATTCCACGACGGCACGCCGGTGACGGCGAAGGACGTCAAATGGTCGCTCGACCGCGCCGTCAGCGTCGGCGGCTTCCCGACCTTCCAGATGAGCGCGGGCTCGCTCACCAAGCCCGAGCAGTTCGTTGTCGTCGATGACCACACGGTGCGCGTCGACTTCCTCAAGAAGGACAAGCTCACGATCCCCGACCTCGCTGTCATCGTGCCCTGCGTCGTCAACTCCGAGCTGGTGAAGAAGAACGCCAGCGAGAAGGATCCGTGGGGCCTCGAATTCACCAAACAGCAGACCGCGGGCTCCGGCGCCTACAAGGTGACCAAATGGACCGCAGGCACCGAAGTGGTCATGGAGCGCAACGACGATTGGGTCTCTGGTCCCATGCCGAAGATCAAGCGGGTGATCTGGCGCATGGTGCCGCAGGCCGGCAACCGCCGTGCGCTGCTCGAACGCGGCGATGCCGACATCTCCTACGAACTTCCGTTCAAGGATTTCCAGGAGATGAAGGCGAACGGCAAGCTCAACGTGGTCTCGCTGCCGTTCTCCAACGGCATCCAGTATATCGGCATGAACGTCACCAAGCCGCCGTTCGACAATCCGAAGGTGCGGCAGGCGATGGCCTACGCGATGCCTTACCAAAAAATCATGGATGCGGTGCTGTTCGGCCTCGCCAATCCGATGTTCGGCGCGCCCAAGGACAAGCCGACCGAGGTCGCGTGGCCGCAGCCGACCAAGTATTTCACCGACATGGAGAAGGCCAAGGTGCTGCTCGCTGAGGCCGGCTACGCCAACGGCTTCGAGACCACGATCTCGTTCGACCTGAACTTCGCTGGGGTCAACGAGCCGCTCTGCGTGCTGGTGCAGGAGAGCCTCGCGCAGCTCGGCATCAAGACCACCATCAACAAGGTGCCCGGCGCCAACTGGCGCACCGAGCTCACCAAGAAGGAAATGCCGCTGTTCACCAACGTGTTCTCGGGCTGGCTCGATTACCCCGAGTACTTCTTCTACTGGTGCTATCACGGCAACAATTCGATCTTCAACACGATGAGCTACAAGTCGCCGGAGATGGACAAGCTCATCGA
>DASVOL010000254.1:0-3349 GCA_036383375.1 Bradyrhizobium sp.
GCGCCTAGCGTTGGGCATCTTGCTGTCCTCTCTTGAACACCAGCGCGGAGATCACGGCGAGCACGAAATAGCCCAGCGCCAGGCACCACAGCCTGAGCCAGTCATGCGAGACCTCCCAGATGCTGGCGCCGAGCTGGTTGATGCGCACGAGGCCGTCGATCGCCGAGTCGGCCGGAAACAGCCGGCCGAGCGCGGTCGCCGCAGGGGGGATGGCCTCGCGCGGCCATGCGAAGCCGGCGGTGAAGAATTGCGGCAGGCTGGTTGCCAGCAGCAGGATGGTGGCGTTCTCCGGCCGCGTGAACCAGGCGCCGATCGCCTGTCCCAGGAAGCTCGTCGCCAGCAGGAAGACGGTCGCCAGCGCGAAGATCTGCGGCAGATGCCCGAGCGTCGAGAAACCATAGATCCGCGGCAGCACGATCAGATAGAGCGCGAGCGCCGGCAGATAGATGGTCAGATGGGCCACGCCGCGCCCGAACACGCCCGCGACCAAGTTGCGGAAGTTCGCAACCGTGTTGCGGGAGTTCGCAACAGTGTTGCGCGAATTTGCCAGCGCCGTGCCGGTCAGCATCGCCGCGCCGATCAGCAACGTCTGTTGCAGGATCAGGATGAACGCCGCCGGGACAATGTAGCTCGCATAGCCGCCGACCGGGTTGAAGATCGGTTGCAGCAGGACGTTGGCCGGGCTGAGGCTCGCGAGCTTTGCCTTGACCAGACTTCCGTCGGCGCGGGCGCCGCGCGACACCAGTTCGGATGTCAGCGTGCCGATCGCGGTGGCGACGGCGCCTGCGGTCGACCGGAAGATGAACAGGTAGGTGGCGTCGGCGTAGACCGGGATGTGCGCGGTGAGGCCCTTGAGCACATCGCGTTCGGTGCCCGGCGGAATCTGCACGGCGGCGAATGCATAGCCGCGGTCGATTGCGGTGCTTGCCTCCGCAAGGGTGCGGGCGCGCACCGTCACGCTCAATGTGCCGCTGGCATCGAGCGTCTCGACGATCTGGCGCGAGAGATCGCTGAGATCATTGTCGACGACCGCAATCGGCAGCTTGCGCAGGATCTGGTTCAGATAGGGTTGCGGATAATAGATGCCGTAGACCAGCGGAGCGAGGAACAGCAGGCTGAAGGCGCTGCGCGTTCCGAGCACGCGTCGCCACTCCGCCGTGAAGGCGCCGCCGACGCCTGACGGCGTCTGCTCGCTGACCGGCGGTTCGGCCGGCCGCGCCGTCGCGAACCAGCCCCGGCGCGTCAGGCTCGCCATGCGCAGCAAGGCCAGCGCGGCAAACAGCAGCGTGAGGCCCGCGAGCGCCGCGAAGGGGATTGCCGATTCCGATGCCGGCAATCCGCGCGCCGCCTGTCCCATCAACACCGACATGTACCAGCGCAGCGGCAGGATCGCGCTCCAGACCTGCGCGAACGTGTTCATGCCGATGGTGGGAAAGCCGACACCGGCATAGCCGAAGGCGGGGGAGGCGATCAGGCCGGCAAGGCCGAGCCCGGTCGCGAGGTCGCCGACCAAAAGCTGCAGCAGGGCGCCGAGCGACAGATAGGCGATGATCAGCAGCAGGCCCGCGGCGATCATCAGCAGCACGTCGCCCTTGAAAGGAATCTGCAGCACACCCTCGAGGATCAGCGGCTGGGCCAGCATGATCAGGATGAAGATCACGAACAGCGGCGCCAGCTTGCCGGCGAGCGCGGCGATCGGATCGCCGCCGGCGCTTTCGAGCCACTCGCGCGCGTTGCGGCGGCGGAATTCGGAGCCGACCGAATAGCCCGCGGCGAGCGTGATCACCACGTGGATGATCGTCGGCAGCAGCGCACGCAGCAGGAATTGCGCGTAGTTCTTCTGCGGATTGACCAGCGCGATGGTCTCTGCGGATAGCGTTCCCATCGATGCCGGGGCGGGGGCGGCGCGGTTGGCGGGAGCGGCCGCGCTCGCGGCGGCGGACAGCACATCGTTCAGGCCCGACGAGGCGATGCCGGCCGCGGTCAGGAATTGCTGGTTGTAGAACCCGACCACCTGCGGCCGGCGATCGGCCTTCAGGTCGCGTTCGAAATTCGGCGGGATGAAGATCGCCGAGATCGCCTTGCCGGACCGGATGTCCTGCACCGCTGACGCCAGCGAACCGGAGTCGTCGACGATCCGCAGACTCGGCGACGCCGCGACCTGCTGCGTCAGCGCGCGCGAGGTATCCGACTTGTCGGTGTCGACGATGGTGACGCCGAGGCCGCGGATCACCGGTTGGCTGAACACGGTCGTCAGCACCACGAAGGCGAACAGCGGCACGCCGAAGATCAAGAGCAATGCCACGCGGTCGCGCACCAGCCACTGCCACTCGCGCAGCGCGACCCGCCAGAATCCGGGCTGCGATGCCAACCTCATTGGCGCGACCGCCAGTTGAGATAGGCGCTCATGCCGGGCCGCAGCTCGGGCACCGGCTGCACCGGATAGGCGCGGATCGAGAATGTCCGCAAATCGAAATCGCCGGTGGCGCGGGTCGCCCGCCAGCTCGCATATTCGCCCTTGGTGGCGATCAGCTTGACCTCGACCGTGACATGACGGTCGTCGAGCGCGGGAATGCGGACGTCGAACTTGTCGCCGACCTTCAGGCCTTTGACGAGATCCTCGCGCAGATCGAAGTGGATCCAGAGATCGCCGAGATTGATCAGCGTCACCAGCGGCACGCCCGGCGAGACGAATTCGCCCGGCTCGACGTTGCGCTGATAGACTTGCGCTGCGACCGGCGCGTAAACCGCGAGCTGATCGATCACCGATTGGACGCTCTGAATGTCGGCCTCGGCCTTCTCGACATTGGCTTTCGCAATCGCGCGTTCTTCTTTGGTGTAGCCGTTGACCGCCTGCTCATAGGCCGATTTCGCCTGATCGAGCCCGCGCTCGGCTTCGTGCAGTGCATCGGTGGTCTGGTCGAGACGCGCCTGCGGCGCGTTGCCTTGCTCGGTCAGTGTCTTGGCGCGGTCGAACGTCTTCTGCGCCAGCACCTGCGCGGCCTCCGCGCGCTCCATTTCCGCCTTCCGAGCGGCAATGGTCTCGACCCGCGTTCCAACCAGGACGTTGGCGAGTTGGGCGTCCGCGACCGCCTTGGCGGCGCGCATCTGATCCTGCTTTGCCAGCGTTTCCGGGTTGTCGATGCTCACCAGCACGGCGCCCGCCGCCACGTTCTGGCCCCGCTCGACCGGAATGCTCTTGACGCGCCCGTCGACGCGCGCGGCGATATCGAGCCGCGTTGCATCGACCTCGCCCTGCACGAGCAGCGGCTCGGGCCGCAGCAGATAATAGATCGACAGCGCAACGATGATCGCGGCAATTACGCCGACGATGATGGTCGGCACGCGC
>DASVOL010000255.1:0-3700 GCA_036383375.1 Bradyrhizobium sp.
AATCCGATCGACGGCAAGGGCCCGATCCAGGCCACCGAACGCAAGCGCGTCGACGTCAAGGCGCCCGGCATCATTCCGCGCAAGTCGGTGAACGAGCCGATGGCGACCGGCCTGAAGGCGATCGATGCGCTGATTCCGATCGGCCGCGGCCAGCGCGAGCTGATCATCGGCGACCGTCAGACCGGCAAGACCGCGATCGCGCTCGACACCATCCTGAACCAGAAGCCGCTGAACGCCCAGCCGGACGAGAGCCAGAAGCTGTACTGCGTCTACGTCGCGGTCGGCCAGAAGCGCTCCACGGTTGCGCAGTTCGTGAAGGTGCTCGAAGAGCAGGGCGCGCTGGAATACTCGATCGTTGTTGCGGCGACCGCGTCCGATCCGGCGCCGATGCAGTACATCGCGCCGTTCACCGGCTGCACGATGGGCGAATACTTCCGCGACAACGGCATGCACGCCGTGATCATCTATGACGATCTGTCCAAGCAGGCCGTCGCCTACCGCCAGATGTCGCTGCTGCTGCGCCGCCCGCCGGGCCGCGAAGCCTATCCGGGCGACGTGTTCTATCTGCATTCCCGTCTGCTCGAGCGCGCCGCGAAGCTCGGCAAGGACCATGGTTTGGGTTCGCTGACGGCGCTGCCGGTCATCGAAACCCAGGCCAACGACGTGTCGGCCTACATTCCGACCAACGTGATTTCGATCACCGACGGTCAGATCTTCCTGGAAACCGACCTGTTCTTCCAGGGCATCCGTCCCGCGGTGAACGTCGGTCTGTCGGTGTCGCGCGTCGGTTCGTCGGCGCAGACCAAGGCGACCAAGAAGGTCGCCGGCAAGATCAAGGGCGAGCTCGCGCAGTACCGCGAAATGGCGGCGTTCGCGCAGTTCGGCTCCGACCTCGATGCCTCGACGCAGCGTCTGCTGAACCGCGGCTCGCGCCTGACCGAGCTCTTGAAGCAGCCGCAGTTCTCGCCGCTGAAGATGGAAGAGCAGGTCTGCGTGATCTGGGCCGGCACCAACGGCTATCTCGATGCGCTCCCGCTCAACAAGGTGAAGGCTTTCGAGGATGGCTTGCTGTCGCTGCTGCGCGGCAAGCACGTCGAAATCCTCAACGCGATTCGCGACAGCCGCGACCTGTCCGACGACAGTGCTGCCAAGCTGAAGGCGGCGGTCGACGGCTTCGCCAAGACGTTTGCTTAACGAATGGGGCGTCGCCCGGCTCGCCGCCGGGCGTGACGAACAGAGGCTTGCGATCTGACCATTGTGGTCGGATCGCCGGGGTGAACGAAGAATGGCGTCACTAAAAGACATGCGGGTCCGCATCGCCTCGACCAAGGCGACGCAGAAGATCACCAAGGCCATGCAGATGGTCGCGGCCTCGAAGCTGCGCCGCGCGCAGAACGCTGCCGAAGCGGCGCGGCCCTATGCCACCAAGATGGATGCGGTGATTTCCAACATCGCGGCCGCAGCCAACGGCTCGCCCGGCGCGCCGGCCTTGCTCGCGGGCACCGGCAACGACCAGACGCACCTGCTGCTGGTCTGCACCGGCGAGCGTGGCCTGTCCGGCGCTTTCAACTCCGCCATCGTGCGTCTGGCGCGCGAGCGGGCGAACGCGCTGCTCGCGCAGGGCAAGGACGTCAAATTCTTCTGCGTCGGCCGCAAGGGCTATGAGCAGCTGCGGCGGACGTTCGAGAAGCGGATCGTCGAGCACCTCGACCTGCGTTCGGTACGGCAGATCGGCTTCGTCAACGCCGAGGACATCGCCAACAAGGTGCTGGCGCGGTTCGAGGCCGGCGAGTTCGATGTCTGCACGCTGTTCTATTCGCGCTTCCAGTCGGTGATCGCGCAGGTCCCGACCGCGCAGCAGATCATCCCGCTCGAAGTGGCGGCGCCCGCCGCCGGCGCGGCTCCCTCGACCTCGTACGAATACGAGCCGGAAGAGGACCAGATTCTCGGCAGCTTGCTGCCGCGCAACCTCGCGGTGCAGGTCTTCCGCGCGCTGCTGGAGAACAACGCCTCGTTCTACGGCGCGCAGATGAGCGCGATGGACAGCGCGACGCGTAACGCCGGCGAGATGATCCGCAAGCAAACCCTGATTTACAACCGAACCCGTCAGGCCCAGATCACGAAGGAGCTGATCGAGATCATCTCCGGCGCTGAGGCGGTCTAAGGCAGATTTTCGAAGGAGAACAGTTCATGGCTACAGCAGCCAATCAGATCGGTCGCGTTACCCAGGTCACGGGCGCCGTGGTCGACGTGCAGTTCGAAGGCCACCTTCCGGCGATTCTGAACGCGCTCGAGACCAAGAACGGCGGCAACCGCCTGGTGCTCGAAGTTGCGCAGCATCTCGGTGAATCGACCGTCCGCACCATCGCGATGGACATCACCGAAGGTCTGGTGCGCGGTCAGGAAGTGACCGACACCGGCGAGCCGATCCGGGTGCCGGTCGGCGAAGGTACGCTCGGCCGCATCATCAACGTCATCGGCGAGCCGATCGACGAAGCCGGTCCGATCAAGTCCGAAGGCCTGCGCGCCATCCACCAGGAAGCGCCGTCCTACACCGACCAGTCGACCGAAGCTGAAATCCTCGTCACCGGCATCAAGGTCGTCGACCTTCTTGCTCCGTATGCGAAGGGCGGCAAGATCGGCCTGTTCGGCGGCGCCGGCGTCGGCAAGACCGTGCTGATTCAGGAGCTGATCAACAACGTCGCGAAGGCGCACGGCGGTTACTCCGTGTTCGCCGGCGTCGGCGAGCGGACCCGTGAAGGCAACGACCTCTATCACGAGTTCATCGAATCGAAGGTCAACGCCGATCCGCACAATCCGGATCCGAGCGTGAAGTCGAAGTGCGCGCTGGTGTTCGGCCAGATGAACGAACCGCCGGGCGCCCGCGCCCGCGTCGGTCTGACCGGTCTGACGGTCGCCGAGCACTTCCGCGACCAGGGCCAGGACGTGCTGTTCTTCGTCGACAACATCTTCCGCTTCACCCAGGCGGGTTCGGAAGTGTCGGCGCTGCTCGGCCGTATTCCTTCGGCGGTGGGTTATCAGCCGACGCTCGCGACCGACATGGGCGCGCTGCAGGAGCGCATCACCACCACCCAGAAGGGCTCGATCACCTCGGTGCAGGCGATCTACGTGCCGGCCGACGACTTGACCGACCCGGCGCCCGCCACCTCGTTCGCGCACCTGGACGCCACCACGGTGCTGTCGCGCGCGATCTCGGAAAAGGGCATCTATCCGGCGGTCGACCCGCTCGACTCCACCTCGCGCATGCTTTCCGCCCTCGTCGTCGGTGAAGAGCACTACAATACCGCGCGCACGGTCCAGCAGATCCTGCAGCGCTACAAGTCGCTGCAGGACATCATCGCCATTCTCGGCATGGACGAATTGTCCGAAGAGGACAAGCTGACCGTGGCGCGCGCCCGCAAGGTCGAGCGCTTCCTGTCGCAGCCGTTCCACGTCGCCGAAATCTTCACCGGCTCGCCCGGCAAGTTCGTCGACCTCGCCGACACCATCAAGGGCTTCCGCGGCCTGTGCGAAGGCAAGTATGACCACCTGCCGGAAGCCGCCTTCTACATGGTCGGCACCATCGAAGAGGCGGTCGAGAAGGGCAAGAAGCTGGCCGCGGAAGCGGCCTGACGCAGCGATTAGAGAAGAGGGAGCGAATAGGGATAGGGACTGACGGACGGCGAGACCACGCGCCATT
>DASVOL010000256.1:0-9287 GCA_036383375.1 Bradyrhizobium sp.
GACAGCGCGTCGGCAACGCTGAAATGGCTGGGATGCGGCGCATAGCGCAGGCCGTCGACGATCCAGAGGTCGAGGCCTTCCAGCGCCGGCCAGCTCTCGGCGGGAATGTCGTGCAGATCGGGCGTGTAGGCGGCATCGCCGATGCGGTAGCCGAGCGCGGGAATCTGGCCATGCTTCACCAGGAAGGCCTCGAGCTTCAGCGGACCGCCCTTCCCCTGCACCGTGTGGCTCTCGCCGGCCTCGATCGAATGCCGGGTCAGGATCGGCGGATAGTCGCTGCCTTCCGGCGAGATGAAGCAGTAGGAGAACCGCGCCATGATGTCCTTGGCGGTCGACTGGTTGAAGTAGACCGGGATGCGGCGGCGCTGGTGCAGCACGACCGAGCGCAGATCGTCGATGCCGTGGGTCTGGTCGGCATGCTCATGGGTCAGGAACACCGCATCGATATGCTCGACATTGCCGTCGATCAGCTGCTCGCGCAGATCGGGCGAGGTATCGATCACGACCCGCGTGGTGCCGTGCTCCATGGTGCGCTCGGCCATGATCGAGCAGCGGCGGCGGCGGTTTTTGGGATTGTTGGGATCGCAGGCGCCCCAGCCGAGCGCCGGACGCGGCACGCCGGCGGATGAGCCGCAGCCCAGAATGGTCAGTGTCAGCGTCATGCAGCAACCTTCGGCGCCGGCACCTTGGAGAACAGCCGGAAGAAGTTTTCAGTGGTCTGCCGCGAGATCTCCTCCAGGGAGACGCCGCGGGTTTCGGCGAGCACCTTGGCGACCTCGACGACGTAGGACGGCTCGTTGCGCTTGCCGCGGAATTTGCCGGGCGCAAGATACGGCGCATCGGTCTCGACCATGATGCGGTCGGCCGGCAGCTCGGCAGCCAGTGCGCGCAGGGCCTCGGACTTCTTGAAGGTCAGGATGCCCGTGAACGAGATCGACAGCCCGAGCGCGATGGCCTTCATCGCCAGCTCGCGGCCGCCGGTGTAGCAATGCAGGACGGCCTTGAAGGGCCCCTTCGCGATTTCATCCTCCAGGATCCGGCCGCAATCCTCGTCGGCTTCCCTGGTGTGGATGACGAGCGGCAGGCCGGTTTCGCGGGCCGCCGCGATATGCGCGCGAAAGCCACGCTCCTGGGCCTCGCGCGAACCATGCTCGTAGAAATAGTCGAGCCCCGCTTCGCCGAGCGCCACGACCTTCGGATGCCTGGCCAGCTCGATCAGTTCGCTGGCCGGGATGCCGTCCTCTTCGTCGGCATGGTGCGGATGGGTGCCGACCGAACAGTAGACGTCGGGAAACCGCTCGGTGATCGCAAGCAGGCCGCCGAGCCGCCTCGCCCGGGTCGAGATCGTGACGATGCGACCGACGCCGGCCGCTTCGGCACGCCCGACGATCCCTTCGAGATCGTCGGCGAAATCAGGAAAATCGAGATGGCAGTGACTGTCGACCAGCATGATTTTCGAACCGCTCACTCGGTTTTCGGTTCCACATAGCGCGGAAACACACCGACCGGCGCCGGCAGAACGGTGCCCGGCTTGATCCGCTCCGCGATCGCCGTGAAGCCGCGCGCATCCGCAGGGACCCCGAGGCTGTCGAGCATCTTGCCGCAGGATTCCGGCATCACGGCCTGCGCCATGATCGCGATCTGCCGCACGACTTCGGCGGTGACATAAAGCACCGTCTTCTGGCGCGCCGGATCGGTCTTCGCCAGGGCCCACGGCGCCTCGCCGGCAAAGTAGCGGTTGGCCTCGGCGACCACGGCCCACACCGTGTTGAGCCATTGATGGATCTGCTGCGTCGCCATCACTGTCCGCGACGTCTCCAGCATGGCGTCGGCCTGCGCCAGGATCGCCTTGTCGTTGTCGCTGAACTCGCCGGGCTCCGGCAGCACGCCGCCGAGCTGCTTGGCGATCATCGACAGCGAACGCTGGGCGAGATTGCCGAAATCATTGGCGAGGTCGGCATTGATGCGCGCGACGATGGCCTCGTGGTTGTAGTTGCCGTCCTGGCCGAACGGCACCTCGCGCAGGAAGAAGTAGCGCACCTGGTCGACGCCGTACTGGATGGCCAGATTGAAGGGATCGACCACATTGCCGACCGACTTCGACATCTTCTCGCCCCTGTTGAACAGGAAGCCGTGCGCATAGACGCGCCTCTGCAACGGGATGCCGGCCGACATCAGGAAGGCCGGCCAGTACACCGCGTGGAAGCGGATGATGTCCTTGCCGATGATGTGCACGTCGGCCGGCCAGTAGCGCCAGTGCTTGTCGCTCTCGTCGGGATAGCCGACGCCGGTGATGTAGTTGGTCAGCGCGTCGACCCAAACATACATCACGTGCTCGGGATCATCAGGGACCTTGACGCCCCAGTCGAAGGTGGTGCGCGAGATCGAGAGATCCTTCAGCCCGCCCCGCACGAAGCTCATCACCTCGTTGCGGCGGGAATCCGGGCCGATGAAATCGGGCTGGCTCTCGTAGAGATGCAAGAGCTTGTCCTGGTAGGCCGACAGCTTGAAGAAGTAGCTCTTCTCCTCGACCCATTCGACCGGCGTGCCCTGCGGGCCGCGACGAACATTGTCCTCGCCGACGGTGGTCTCATCCTCGGCGTAATAGGCCTCGTCGCGCACCGAATACCAGCCGGCATAGGCGTCGATATAGATGTCGCCATTGTCCTGCATGCGGCGCCAGATTTCCTGCACCGATTTGTGGTGAGCAGGCTCGGAGGTGCGGATGAAGCGGTCGAACGAGACGTTGAGCCGCTCGTCCATCTCCTTGAAGCGCGCAGCATTGCGGGTCGCGAGATCGTATGGCGTCATCCCCTCGCCGGCCGCGGTCTGGATCATCTTCTGTCCATGCTCGTCGGTGCCGGTCAGGAAGAACACGTCCTTGCCGTCGAGCCGCTGGAAGCGCGCCAATGCATCGGTCGCGATCGCCTCATAGGCGTGGCCGATATGCGGCTGTCCGTTCGGATAGGCGATCGCGGTGGTGATGTAGTAGGCGTTGCCGCGGTCCGCGGCAGGTGCCGGGACCGACGTGCGCGCAGCAGCCGTTGCTGCGGGTTTGGGTTGCCTGGGCGCGCGGACAATTGCCGCCTTCGGAGCCTTCTCGGCAGCCGGAGCTTTCGGCGCGGCGGGCTTCCTTGCGGCCGGAGCCACAGTCGCCGCGGCTGCCTTCTTCGGCGGAGCCTTGGTGGGCTTCGTGGGAGCCTTCCTGGCCGTCTTCTTCGCAACCTTCTTGACGGCCTTTTTGGCGACCTTCTTCGCAGCCGACTTCTTGGCTCCCGTCTTGGCCTTTGCGGCTTTCTTCGTCTTCTTGGTGACGCGCGCGCCCTTCTTGGTCTTGGCCGCGCGCGATTTCGCAATGGCCTTCCTGGTCGCGCGAGCGGGCGATGCCTTCTTCGTCTTCTTGGTCTTTTTCGACGATTTCTTGTTAGCGGTCGCCACCACGGAATCCTTTGCAGATCGAAACGAGATTGTCGGGAGTGTTGTCAGACGGACATGTCTTCGGAGAGTGTGTTTTCGGACGAGTGCGCATTCACACAGATTGTCTTCAGACTTGGCGTCTATCGGGTCGCGTCCGCGAGCATCGAAAACACCGAGAAAACCAGCGGCTTGCGCTCCAGATTGTAGGCTTCGGTATCGCGCGCGGCGCGGACGATCTTTTCCCATACCTCCGCCAGCCGTGCAAGGCGCGGCAGATTGGCATTGGCGTCGCCGGTGCGCATGCGCTCGCTCATCCAGCGATCGATGCCGTCGATGAAGGCGGCAAGCGCGACGCGGTCGCTGGTGCCGAGCGCATCGCCCAGCGCGTGCAGCTCGCGCGGATCGACATTCGGCAGCGTTGCCAGCAGCGCGGCGGTGCGCTGCTGCAGTTTGAGCGCATCGCCGCCGAGCAGCGACAGCGCCCGCCCGACGCTGCCCTCGGACGCTGCCGCGGCCTCCGCCAGTGCTGGATCGTCGGGTGCAATGTCGGTTGCCGCCGCGGCCGCGCGCACCACATCGTCCGTCTCCAGCGGCCGCAGCAGCAGCTTGCGGCAGCGGGACAGGATGGTCGGCAGCACCCGCGATGGCGCGTGGCTGACCAGCAGGAACAGCGATTGCTGCGGCGGCTCCTCGAGGATTTTCAGCAGCGCGTTCGCAGCGTTGGGATTGAGCTCATCGACCGTGTCGACGATGCAGACGCGCCAGCCGTCGACCGCGGCGGTCGAGCCGAAGAACGAGATCGTCTCGCGCGTCTCGTCGACCGTGATCACGGTGCGCATCACGCCGCGGTCGTTGAGGCCACGCTCCAGCACCAGAAGCCCGCCATGCGCTCCCGCCGTGATCTGCCGCGCCACCGGGTCGGACGGATCGACCCGCAGCGTGGGCGCCGCCTGCACCTGGGACGACTTCGGATTGCGGAACGCCAGCACGAACCGCGCCGTGCGATAGGCCAGTGTCGCCTTGCCGATGCCCTGTGCGCCGCCGATCAGCCACGCATGCGGAATTCGACCGCTGCGATAGGCATCGAGCAAGGCGGTCTCCGCCTCGCGATGCCCGAACAGATCCGGGGTTTCGCGCGGGTGGCGAGCGGGGCTCTCCTGTTCGACCTTGCGAGCGCTCATGCGGGGTTGTCTGCCGTGAGCGTTGCGCGCAGATGCTCGCGCAGCGCGGCCCATATTCGTGCCGCGACCGTGTCCTGATCGGCCGATGCGTCGATCAGCACGCAGCGCTGTGGATCGTCGGCCGCGATCCGGCGGTAGGCGTCGCGCAAATCCTGATGGAACTTGAGGCCCTCGGCCTCGAAACGATCCGCCGTGGCATTGCCGCGGCGCACGGCGGCGCGTTGCAATCCGACCTCGACCGGCACATCGAGGATGAAGGTGAGATCGGGTTTGAGATCGCCGATGGTGACGCGTTGCAGGGCGTTGACGAGATCGGGCGACACCTGCCCGAGCTGGCCCTGATAGGCGCGCGTGGAATCGAAGAAGCGATCGCACAGCACCCAGATGCCCTGGTTGAGCGCCGGCAGGATCACGGTGCGGACGTGATCGTCGCGCGCGGCGGCAAACAGCAGCGTCTCGGCTTCCGGCCCGAGCAGCTTGCCCATCCCCGACAGCACGAGGTGGCGGATGATCTCGGCCCCAGGCGAGCCGCCGGGCTCGCGGGTTACAATCGCGCGCAGCTTGGCGACATCGAGCCGTTCAGCGAGCTTGCGGATCTGGGTCGATTTCCCGGATCCCTCGCCGCCTTCAAAGGTGATGAAGCGACCGCGCAAGCTCGGCCGTTGGAGTGCTGCTTCCGCCATGTCAGAGCTTCTCGACCCCTGCGCGGAACATTCCGATCACGAGCTCCTGGGCGCCGTCGAGCGCGCGGCGCATCGTCGATCCAGTGCCGACGGCATCGGCCGCGAACACCGGCGTCTCCATCGCGACATTGCCACCGCGCCAGACCCGGACGACGCCGATCTGCTGGCCGGCGGTGATCGGCGCCTTGACCGGTCCGCTATAGATGACGCGTGCGAGCAGCTTGTCGTTGCCGTTCTTCGACACCATCACCTTGATCGGATCGGGGCTGACGAGCTTGACCGAACGGCTCTCTCCGCCGAACACCCGGGCGTAGCCGACCGGCTGATTGGCCGCGATCAGGACCCGGGTCTCGAAGCTGCGGAACCCCCATTCCAGCATCTTCTTGGCTTCGGTGGCGCGGTCCTCGGAATCCTCGAGGCCGTTGACCACGACGATCAGCCGTGTGTCGTTCTGCACGGCCGAGCCGACCATGCCGTAGCCGCCTTCCTTGGTGTAGCCGGTCTTCAACCCGTCGGCGCCGGGCAAGGCGTTCAGCAGCGGATTGCGGTTCTGCTGGCGGATCTTGTTCCAGGTGAATTCCTTCTCGCCGAACAGCTTGTACCTGTCGGGATAGGCCTGGATGATGTGGCGCGCCAGGATCGCGAGTTCCCGCACCGTCATCTTGTTGGTCGGGTCCGGCAACCCGTTGGAATTGCCGAAGGTCGACTTCGTCATGCCGAGCTCGCGGGCGCGCTTGGTCATGAAGTCGGTCGCAAAGGTATGTTCGTTGCCGGCAATGCCTTCGGCGAGCGCGATGCAGGCGTCGTTGCCGCTCGGGATGATCGCGCCGTGCAGCAGGTCGTCGACCGAGACCTTGCTGTTGATCGCCGCGAACATCGTCGAGGTCCCGGACGGCGCCCCGCCCCGCCGCCAAGCGTTCTCGCTGATCCGGTACTCGTCGGTCAGCTTGATATCGCCCTTCTTGATGGCGTCGAACACCACCTCGGCCGTCATCAGCTTCATCATGCTGGAGGGCGCGCGGAGCTCATCGGCGTTCTTCTCGAACAGCACGCTGCCGGAGGAGGCCTCAACCAGGATCGCGGTCGGCGCATCGCCGTCGAACCCGCCCTCTTCCTTCTTGGCACCCTGGACGCTGTTATTGGCGGCATACACCACCCCGCCGCAGCCGATCGCCAGCGCGACCGCGGCCGCGACCACGCCACGCCAGCCACGCCCGGCGCGAGCGAACAACGTGCGGGGAATTGCGGTCTGGGCTGCCATCGGCGATGTCCTGAAAGACTGCGTTCTAACAGCTGGAAGTATCGCAAACAACTGAGGTTTCGCCGCTTGTGCACGGCCGGCTGGATTGCCGGCTGTGCTGAACGCCCCTATCCTTGTCAGCAATCTTTGGAACCAGCTACGGCAGCAGAACCGGCAAACAAGGCGGAAACGCGAATGTCATCCTCCCGCACCATTTCCGCCAACGGCATCGACATGTTCGTGCGCGAGGCCGGCCAGGGCCCACTGGTCGTGCTCTGCCATGGCTGGCCGGAGTTGTCCTACTCATGGCGGCACCAGATCGCAGCGCTCGCCGCGGCAGGCTTTCGGGTCGTCGCGCCCGACATGCGCGGCTTCGGCCGGACCACCGCACCGGCCGACGTCGGCGCCTACACCATCTTCGATACCGTCGGCGACATGGTCGCGCTGGTCGCCGCGCTCGGCGAACAGAAGGCGATGGTCGTCGGTCACGATTGGGGCGCGCCGGTCGCCTGGCACGCGGCCCTGTTCCGCCCTGATATCTTCACCAAGGTCGCGGGCCTCAGCGTGCCGCCGCCGTTCCGTGGCCGCGGCCGTCCGCTGGAAACCCTGCGCGAGAGCGGTATCACCAATTTTTACTGGCAATACTTCCAGCCATCAGGCGTGGCGGAGGCCGAGTTCGAGCGCGATGTCGCCCACACCATGCGGCTGGTGCTCGGTCGCGGCGTCTCCGATCCGAGCTCGATGTTCGTCGACGAAGCCAAGGGCTTCCTCGGCAAGCTGCCGACCGGATCGCCGCTGCCGGCCTGGCTGACCGAGGCCGACATCGCCGAATTCGCCGAAGGTTACCGGCAGTCCGGCTTCCGCGGCGGCCTGAACTGGTACCGCAATCTCGACCGCAATTGGGAGCTGACCGCGCCCTGGCAGGATGCGCAGATCCATCAGCCGTCGCTGTTCATCGCCGGTTCGAACGATTCGGTGATCACCGGGCTGATCGGTGCCAAGCGGGTCGCGGACATGGAGCGCGTGCTGCCGAACCTGCGGCAGAAGCTGATCATCGAGGGCGCCGGCCACTGGATCCAGCAAGAGCGTCCCGACGAGGTCAACGCGGCGCTGATCGCATTTCTGAAATAATCAGGCCAAAAGCTTGATTCGCAACGGCTTGGGTCGCTGCGCGGCTTTACTCAGTAGAGCCCGCGCCCGCTCAGCACCTCTGCCGGCCCGCGCGCGTCGATCGGCACATAGGCCGTGGCCGGGGCCGCGGCGTAGCGCGCGTCACCCTCGTAGGAGACTTCGCGCGGATTGTTCGGCACGCGGCGGTGCGACCGGCTCGAGGCCGACATTTCCGAGGTGGCGTTGACCGAAGCGTAGTCGGCCTGGGTGTTGCCGAGGCTGTAGGGCCGCCCCTCCGGCAACGGAACGTCGCCGCGGACCCGGCCCGACGAGGACGACATTTCCGGCACGAACGGCCGGGCCGAGGCGACCCGGACCATTGACGGGGACGGCGCCGGCGTTCCGGTCCGCAGGGTCGCCATCAGCTGGCGGTCGTCGGAGCCTTCGAGCGGCGCCCGGCCGACATATTCAACGCGGACGCGCGCGACGCCATTGCCTTTGAAATCAAGCAGTTCAGCGGCTTTGTTCGAGACGTCTATGAGGCGATTGCCGTGGTACGGGCCGCGGTCGTTGACGCGAACGACGAGCGACTTTCCGTTGCTGAGATTGGTGACGCGCGCGTAGCTCGGCATCGGCAGGGTCGGATGGGCAGCCGTGAGCGAGCCCATGTCGAACACCTCGCCATTGGCGGTCAGCCGGCCATGGAAATCATCGCCATACCAGGACGCCATGCCCTCGGCGCGATAGTTCTCGTTCTCCTCCGGCACATAGGTGCGGCCGGCAACGACATAGGGCTTGCCGATGCGGTAGGTGCCGCCGCCCTTCGGCACGGGGTCACCGAGCGCCACGACGCGCGGGCTCGAGGAGACGCCATATTTGGGATCGACCCGGCTGCTGAGCTGGTTCGAGGAGGCGCAATTGGCGAGGACGAGGCACGAGGCCACCGCAACGGCGCCGCGCGCCGTCCGGATCATCGAATCTGGCCGTCTAATCCCCATCTGCCCCAAGTACCATTTTGCCCGGATCCGCGCCTACTGCGAGGCGTCTGGATCGATTCTGCCACTGTGCGGCCCACCTCCGCACCGGATGGTGAAGATATCGCAACCGGAACACGGCGGAAATGGGGTGAGCGATCGGGCGGTGGCACCTTGGTGAATGGTCTGTTGCGCTTCCTCCGTCCTTCTACGGACCTCGATGCGCGCAGAACGCCCTCGCCTGTCCCGCGATCAGACACACTGTTGCAGCAAATCATCAGTCGGGGGGCTTCTTCAATTCCAACAATTGAATCTTTTTGACTGTGCAAGGCTGCAATCGTTTTCTCTCGGACGTGGGGCGCAAAGGAAGTTTGCGATGATCGAGACGGTTACAGCGGTGATGGGCCTGGTGAGTGCGGCGATCTTCTTGGCGCACGCCGTGGAAGGCTATCGGTACCGGGCCTGACAGTCCGTTGAAGGCGGAAAGACGCGTCACCTCTTTCCAGGAGAGAAGTTCGGAAAGCTTTAATCAATTCGGATGAGCATCGGTTGAAAGCAGGTGTGTCATGCGTAGTCACGATTTGGTCTCCGACGGATTTCTAACCCTGACCGCAGCAAGCCTCGTGCTGCTGTGCTCCAGCCTGCTGGCCTTCGCTTTCGGTTGAACACATGATGTCCTGGG
>DASVOL010000257.1:0-1973 GCA_036383375.1 Bradyrhizobium sp.
TGCCGGCGGTGCTGGCGCTCGCGCTCTATTCGATGCTGCCGGTGCTGCGCAACACCATCACCGGCCTGTCGGGCGTCGATCCGGCGGTGCTCGAGGCCGCCCAGGGCGTCGGCATGACGCCGCGGCAATCGCTCACCATGGTCGAGTTGCCGCTGGCGCTGCCGGTGATGATGGCGGGCATCCGTACCGCTGCGGTGTGGGTGATCGGCACCGCGACGCTGTCGACGCCGATCGGCCAGACCAGCCTCGGCAACTACATCTTCGCGGGACTGCAGACCCAGAACTGGGTGTTCGTGCTGTTCGGCTGCTTCGCCGCCGCGGTGCTCGCACTCGTCGTCGACCAATTGCTGGCGTTGATCGAGCATGGCCTGCGTAGTCGCAGCCGCGTCCGGACCGCACTCGGCGGGCTCGGCATCGCCGCCCTGATCGCAGCAACCCTGGTGCCCGCGATCGCGCGGCCGCACGCGCGCTACGTCGTCGGCGCCAAGACGTTCACCGAGCAGTATGTGCTGTCGGCGCTGATGGCGCAGCGGCTGCAGGCGGCCGGACTGTCGACGGCGACCCGCGCCGGCCTCGGCTCCAACGTGATCTTCGATGCGCTCGCGGCCGGCGACATCGACGTCTATGTCGACTATTCCGGGACGCTGTGGGCGAACCAGTTCCACCACACCGACATCAAGCCCCGTGCCGAGCTCCTGAGCGAACTGACGACGACACTGGCGAAGCAGGACATCACGCTGTTCGGCGAGCTCGGTTTCGAGAACGCCTATGCGCTGGTGTTGCCGAAGAGCCGCGCCGATCAGCTCGGCATCCATTCGATCGCCGACCTCGCATCGCACGCCGCGACGATGTCGATCGCCGGCGACTATGAATTCTTCTCGCGGCCGGAATGGGCCGGCATCCAGAAGGCCTACGGGCTGACGTTCCGCGCCCAGCGCCAGATGCAGCCGGATTTCATGTATGCCGCGGTTGCCTCCGGCGAGGTCGACGTCATCGCGGGCTACACCAGCGACGGGCTGATCGCAAAATACGGCCTGGTTACGCTCGCGGACGACCGGCACGCGATCCCGCCCTATGACGCGATCGTGCTGCTGTCGCCAAAGCGGCGCGACGATGAGGTTCTCAAGGCCTCGCTACGGCCGCTGCTCGGCAGGGTCGGCATCGCCGCGATGCGCGAGGCGAACCTGCGCGCATCGGGCAACGATGCATCATCATCGCCCGATGCCGTGGCGCGCTGGCTGTGGGAGAAGGTTGGACCGCATTGAGCGACCGCCCTCTCGTCAGGCCCTGACCTCCTGGCGCTGGAACAGGACGTAACCCGCGACGAACAGCACGATGGTGCAGGCGATCAGGCCGACGGTCTGCGGCCAGGCGATCATCACGCTCTGGCCGAACGGCAGCGGAGCGCCCATCACCGCGCCGCGGATCTGGTCGAGGAACACCGGGCCGAGCGTGCGCGTGGTCGGTGACAGCACCGCCAGCATCGCCTCGCCAAACAGGTCATTCGGGGAGAAACGCTGCAGCAGCTGGGTCCAGATCGCGGTGCCCGGCGTATCGAGACCGAGCGCGGCAAAGCGCGGATCGGGCGGCACGATGGCCTGCGCGATCGCCGGCGCCAGCATCGGCCACAGCACGGTCAGGAACAACCAGATGCCGAGCGCCACCAATGCCGCGGTGGCCGGCGAGCGAAACACGATCGAGAGCAGCATCGCGAGCGACAGCCAGACGCCGGCATAGAAGATCGCGACCACCAGGAAGGCGAGCGAGCGGGCGATCTCCTCGCCGCCCGGCGGCACCCCGAGGAAGATCAGGCCGAGCCCGATCACCAGCAACCACAACGCGGTCAGGCTGATCGCAATCGTCGCGAGCCCGGCGAGATATTTGCCGAGCAGCAGCGCGTCGCGATAGATCGGCTGCGCCAGGATGCGCGACAACGTGCGCCGGTTGTGCTCGCTGTTGATCAGGTCGAAGCC
>DASVOL010000258.1:0-2327 GCA_036383375.1 Bradyrhizobium sp.
GACGACAATCCGGGCGCAATCCGCCACCGCATGCCGCGCGGTCAGCATATGTCCGAGATCGTCGACAAAGAACGCGGTGCCGTCGAGCCGCTGGCTGACGGCCGGCGGGCCAGTGACGTCACGCGCCAGCGGCTTCGCCGCTTCGATCTGTCGCGCCGGCTGAAACGGAGAGAATGGCACCTGCGCCATCGCCTCGTCCGCCGTGAAGCCATTGAAGGCGCAGCCGATCGCAATACCGCAGGCCAGCCTGACAATACGGACAAGCAATCCCGCGCGCGCCGTCGACGCCGCGCCCAAGATCGAAACCGAGTGATGCACCTTCAGACTCCAACCCCGCAAACCTCAAACCCGCCCTTCGACGCCGCCGCGCAAATCACCGCCAGGCAACATCCGTACATACACCGCATTCCCTACTTCATTTCGCGCGGCGTGGCCGATTTTTCCGGGTAGCCCAAGCGCGGGCGCCCCGAACGAGGCAGGACCCGATCCGCTCGGATCTGGATAGCATCGTGAAGGCACGCAACCGGCTGGGACCAGGCAGCATCCATCCCTGTGTCGGGCATTCGATGCATCAATTCGTGAAACGATGACTTTCCATCATTGCCGTTTCAGGACGGCGGCTGTGACCACATCATCTCAGAAGCCACATGGAGGCAGCAGATGAACGAGCATGCCAGCACGACCAGTGTCCCGCCCTCCGCGGGCGCAGATGTGAGCCGGATCGAGACGCTGCTCACCCGCAACCTGCCTGAGGTTTTCGGCGAAGGCGATCCGGCGCGCCGCAAGGCGGCAATCGAAGAGCTCTACACCGCGGACTGCGTGCTCTACGCGCCGCCGGGCGTTCTCGTCGGCCGCGACGCGCTCGACAAGTTCGCCGGCGATCTCCGCGCAACGCATCCGCACTTTGTGTACACGCCGCACGGCGCGCCGCAGGCGCTGCACAATTCGGGACGCCTGGCGTGGGGCTCCGGACCGAAAGGCGAAACACCTGTCTATACCGGCGTAGATTTCATCATCGCGCGGGACGGCAAGATCGCGGCACTTTACGTGTATCTGGACTCTCCGCCCTCGTGATCGGCGGCGGCGCACCACAATCGCCGCGCCGAAGACATGTCGAACGAGGCGGCGGACGTCATGCGACGGCACAACCGGCCGGGGCTATGCGAGCCAGCATGCGCGCGCGACGTCCGCCCGAGCGACTGCCCATCCGTTGAACGCGCCCCGGATCAGCGGCGCGCAACGGTCCTCGCCTCCGCGCGGGACGCTGCGAAGCGCCGCCGCGCGCGAGTGACAGCGGTCGTCAGATCGATCTGCGCCGCGTTTCGTGGTCCGTGCCTGCTAACTTCCCGGAGGTGAATAGGCCGCCTTGAGTTTGCTCGCGTGCTGACGCACCACCTTGATCTCGTCCTGCGTGAACAGCCGGACCAGCTTCGCATTCTGGATGGCGCCCGATGCCACGACCACGCCGGTGATGGCAGGCGCCACGCTCGGATCCGGAACATCGAAGATCACCATCACGCCGGGGCCATCGGCCGCCGTGCTGTACATCGAAATCAGCTTGCCGCCGGCCGTCTCGATCAGCTTTTTGGCCGCCTCATACCGATTGGTTGTCGGGTTCTCCATGATGTTGTTGATGGAACGCGGCGTGTATTCCCCTGAGAGGCAGAAATGCATGGCAATCCTCCACTTGGCTGGGAATGAAAAAAATCAGTCGCCCGGGCGTGACCCAGGCAGAAGGTTTTTCGTACTGAAAATGAGACCATAAGGCCTGCCGATGGCCATGAGCGCTGCCGCTCATTTTCCGGATTTCGGCGTGACCGGTGGCAGCTCGCCGCGCAATCTACATCAAACGTCCTGCGAATGAAATCCTGCGCTGCGGCGAAATCGCCCGATGACGCAGGCCGAGTGGCAGCGTGACTGACCTGACGCGCGAGCTGCATCATGCCTTCCGATCGATCCCCTCCGGATTCGCCTCAGGTCGTTGCGGCCGGCTCGGTGCCTTGCAAACAACGGCAATCTGCCTCAGTCTCCCGCGCCTCCCGTCAAGAACAAGAGAAAGAACACGCATGAAGCATCACGCGCTCGGCCGCTCCGGCCTCACCGTCCCTCCCCTCTGCTTCGGCTGCAATGTGTTCGGCTGGACGGTTGACGAGGCTGCATCATTCCGGTTGCTCGACATCGTGCTCGAGCATGGACTGACGTTCCTCGATACGGCCGACGTCTATTCGCGCTGGGTGCCTGGCCATCAGGGCGGCGAATCCGAGACGATCATCGGCAAATGGATGAAGGCGCGCGGCAACCGCAACCGCATCATCCTCGCCACCAAG
>DASVOL010000259.1:0-6259 GCA_036383375.1 Bradyrhizobium sp.
GGCATCGCCATCTCCGGCACGAGGTGCAGCGTGTGCCCGGCAACGACGACCTCCACCAGGTCCGGAACGCCCGGCCGCGCGTCGCTCTTCCTCTCCGCTGACAGTCCGAGATCGCGCAGTGAGCGGATGGTCTCGTCGACCGCCTCCTGGCCGATCCGCAGGCCAAGCGCGGTGAGGCGCTTTTCCGATGCCGGCTTGATCGTGATGTTATGGTGGTCGAGACCGAGGCTGAAATAAATGCGACCGTCAGAGCCGCGCTCGGTCACAGTTGCACCGATCACTTGATCGTAATAGGCGAACTCCTGCTCTGCGGCGGGCGTATCGAGATCGACATAGGCGATTTGAAAAGCGCGGGTCATCTTTTTTCCTCCTGCGTCGCCGCGACGGCTTCTGCGTCGTAGCCATAAAGTCGGTTCATTGCCTCGGGGCTGCCGCGCACGCCGCGCGTGGAGAGGACGTGATCCCGCTCGATCTGCTGCGGTCCATCCGGCATGTGGAAGCTCACGGAATTGGCGCGGGATCTCTCCTGCACCTCGGTCGCACGCGGCTTGCGCAATGTGACGTAGGCCCGGAACGCGGACGCAATGTCGAAAGCTGCGTGCTTGAGGCAGGCTGCCAGCGCCGCGCCGTCCTCGATCGCCTGTGCGGCACCCTGTGCCATGAACGGCAGCATGGGATGACAGGCGTCCCCGAGCAGCGCGATGCGCCCTTGCGTCCATTCCGGAAAGGGATTGCGATCGAACAGCGCCCATTTGAACGTCTCGTCGACCGCGTTGAGGATCGTCGCAAGCTGCGGATGCCATCCTTCGTAGATCTTGACGGCATCGGAGATCGAACCGCGGTCGGACCACTGCTCCCGCGTCCAGGTCGCCGCTTCGCTCACCGCCACAAAATTCAGAAAGCGCCCCCCGGCAACGAAGTAGTGCACGAAGTGTCCGCCCGGCCCCACCCAATTCGTGACATCGAGCGGCAGGTCGAGATGCGCGACGCGTTCCACAGGCGCGAGCCCGCGATAGGCGATCTGCCCCGAGAACCTCGGCTTTTCCTCGCCGAACAGACACTCGCGAACCCTGGAGTGGATGCCATCGGCCCCGATCAGGAGATCGCCGCGCGCGGACGTACCGTCATCGAAATGCGCGGTCACGCCGCTGTCGTCTTGCTCGACATGAACCAGACGACGTCCGAGCTTGATCTCCTTGGGACCGAACGCATCCGCCAGGATAGCGATGAGGTCCGCCCGGTGGAAATGGTAGTAAGGCGAACCGTAGCGCTGTTCGAGGGCATCGCCCAATTCCTCGCGACCCAGCACACGGCCGTCCTGCCAGCGACGAAACACCACCGCGGCGGGGCGAACGGCGGCGCGCGCCATGGCGTCGCCAAGCCCGTAGCGGCGCAGCAGCCGGGAGGCATTGGGGCTGATCTGGATGCCGGCGCCAACCTCGCGTTGCGCCATCGTCTGCTCGAACAGGGAAACCTCGAGACCAGCCCGGCGCAGCGCAATGGCGGCGGCCGTGCCGCCGATGCCGGCGCCGATCACGAGGGCATGCAGCGGCTTCACCGCTCGCCTCCCCAGCCGAGAGCCGTCGCGAGGATGGCATCTGCATTGGGCGCCTTGCCGCCCGTTCCGCGCCACGCGATGTGATGGTCGGGGCGCACCAGCAGCATGTCCCGGCCATAGACCCCCTTCAGATCGGGCTCGTCGAGTTGCAGGATCGACAGCGGGATCCGTCGTCGCGCCGCGGCGTCGACGAAGGGTGACGGGTCGGCGCCGCGGAAATCGATCAGCGTGAAATGCGCACCGAGCCGATCGTACAGCGCGGTCCCGTCCTTCAGATACGTGCTGGGCAGGCGGGCACCGGGCGTGGTCGTCGGCTTGTAGACGACGGGATCGAACGGAAATGGAGTGGCCGCCCCATCAGCGACGATCGGCGACCCCTCATAGACAAAGCCGTGCTCGATCCCGAAGCATTCGTTCTCTGCATTGCCGAGTCTCGCAAGCTCCGCGCCGACTTCGGCGCGGCGCACCGGATTTTCGCTGTTGTCGCCTTCGAGCAGGTTTCCATAGGCTCCCGCGATCTGCATTCGCACCTGCATGTGGCGGCCGGATGCGTCGCGATTGCGCGCGGCGACGGGGCGCCGCTCGGCTTCGTACGAGGCGAGCAAGCCAGGCCCGCCGAAGCCTTGCAGCGTCGCAGCAAGTTTCCAGCCGAGGTCGATGGCGTCGCCGACCCCGGAGTTCATCCCGTAGCCGCCGGTCGGGATGAACTGATGCGCGGAGTCGCCGGCGAGCAGCACGCGTCCCTTGCCATAGGATTCGGCGACAAGGAGATGCGGCGTCCAGGCGTTGGCGACCAGGATCTCGAACGCAAATGGCCGGCCGGCATAGGCCTCGACCAGCGCGCGCGGATCGAGCTTGGTCGCGTCCTGGCCGGGCAGCACGGGAACATGCACGGTCCAGATATCATCGTCGTTCTGGGCAATCATGGTTCCAAGCGGCGACTGGTAGTGCCAGGCGACACCCCAGCGCTGCAACAGGTCGCGCTCGGTCGAACGAAAGTGGATCATGTAGAGCTCGCCGACCCGCGACTGCCCCTCCAGCGCGATATCCAGTCCCGCGCGAACGCGGCTGGAGCCGCCGTCGCAACCGATGAGGTACTGACAGCGGACCTGCTCCTGCGCGCCACTCCCCTGCTCCCGCAATGTCGCGACGACGCCATCGTCCTTGGCTTCGAAGCTTTCAAAGGCGACGCCGAACCGCACCTCGACTTCCGAACGGGCGTCGATGGCCTTCTTCAGGACAGGTTCGATCTCGACCTGCGAAACGCGCATCGGCGGTTCGCGCGGCTGGGAGCCGTCGTTCCTGGTTCGGCCGTGCTTTCGGAACTCGCTCGGGGTCATGTACCGAAAACGATGCAGCTCATATCCGGCAAGGCTCGTGATCCAGGAGACATCGAAGGGATGATCTTCCGCTACCGCGACCTTTCGCAGCGCGTCCGACAGGCCGAACCGGCGGAACAGCTCCATGCTGCGGCTGTTGGTGATGTCCATCTTCGGGTGGCGGGTCGTCGTCGCATTCCGCTCGACCAGCATGGAGCGAATGCCGAAATGGGCCAGCACATTCGCAAGCGTCATCCCGACGGGACCGCCCCCTGCAATCAAAACCGGAACCGATTTCATTGTTTCCTCCCATTAGGACAGGCGGCGGATGTTATTTTGTGTTGCCGCTTCCGCATGACGCCAGATCAGGATCTGGTCCGATCGACTCCTCAACTCCAGGCAGTGTGCGTATCGGCCTCGGCCAAGCCTTGACGTCTTGGGGATCGATACGACTTCGGTTCGTCACCGCGCGCAGCGACGTCGACGTAGGTCAGGCGGCCGCGCGTACCGCATCGTCGCCCTCTTGCACGATCGGGTTGCGAAGCACGCCCAATCCCTCGATCTCGATCTCACAGACGTCGCCGGGCTTCATGTAGAGCGGTGGCTTGCGGGCTGCGCCGACGCCGGACGGCGTGCCGGTCACGATCAGATCGCCCGGATACAACGTTATACCCTCGCTGATCAGCGCGACCAACGTTGCGACATCGAAGATGAGATGGGAGGTCGATGTCTTCTGCATCACCGCGCCGTTCAAGCGCGTCTCGAGCGTCAGGCCGCGGGCGCCGGGCGGAAGTTCGTCGGCCGTCACCAGCGCGGGTCCGAACGCGCCGGTGCCGTCAAAATTCTTGCCCATGGTCCATTGCGGCGTCCGGAACTGATAATCGCGGATCGTGCCGTCATTGAAGATCGAATAGCCGGCGATGTGATCGAGCGCCGCAGACTGCGGGATGTGGCGGCCGCCGCGCCCGATGACGGCGACAAGCTCGCCTTCAAAGTCGAGCGCTTCCGAAACCTTCGGCCGCACGATCGGCGCACCGTGCCCGATGAGGCTCGACGAAAACCGGCCGAACAGCGTGGGGTAGTCGGGTTGCTGGATGCTGCTCTCGGCGGTGTGGTCCGCGTAGTTCAATCCGACACAGATGATCTTGCCGGGCGAGGACAGCGGAGGAAGGAAGCTCACGGCTTCCGGATCGAGCGGCTCGCCCTTGAGAAGCGCCGCGGCGAGATCCTTCAGTCCGTCAGGACCGCCGGCGAGCGCGCGCTCGAGCCGGCCATGCGCTGCGCCGTCATCAAGTCCCCGATATCGACCGGCCTGATCGGCCACGGCAAGGCCGCGCCTCGCGCTTCTTTCGTAAGCGATGAACCGCATGGGGTGTTTCCTCCGTGTTTGTCTCTCTTAGCACATAAAATGCATATTGCAAATTAAAATGCATAATCTTGAAAGCGTGCATATTTTGAATGACTCGGATCACCCCTTCTGTTATGGCTAAGCCCATGGAATCACCGACGAGTCTGACCCACGGGGCCTATGCGAAGCTTCGCGCCCAATTGCTGGCATGCCGCTTCGCGCCCGGAGAAAAGCTGAAGATCGACGACCTGTGCCGCCGCTTCGAGGTCGGCTCGAGCGCCGTGCGCGAGGCGCTGTCGCGGCTCGCATCGGAGGGTTTTGTAGTCAGCGAACCGCAGCGCGGCTTCCGCGTGGCGCCGCTATCCGTCGACGCGCTCAGCGACCTCACCAACGTTCGATGCAGCATTGAGGAGTTGTGTCTGAGGGGCGCGATCGAGAAAGGCGGGATCGAGTGGCAGTCACAGGTGGTCGCCGCGTTGCATCGCCTGTCGCACACGCCGGTATGGGCAGATAAGGCCGCGCGACGCTACAGCGAAGAGTATGCGCGGGCGCACGAGATTTTTCACGAAGCGCTCGCCGCGGGATGCGGCAGCCCCTGGCTGCTTCATTTGCGCGCGACGCTTTACAGTCACTCCGAACGCTACCGCGCATTTTCCGGTCCGCTGTCCAAAGTGGACAGAGATCTGGACAGGGAACATCGCGAGATTGCGGAGGCCACATTGGCGCGGGACAGCGAACGCGCCGTCACGCTGATGAACCAGCACTTGCAGATGACCACGAAGGTCATCCTCGATTCCGTATTGGCCGGGCGCGAGCCGGCGTCGGATGCCGCGAAGGCGAAACCGGACGAAACTCACCTGCCTGAGAGCCTGCCTCGCAAACGCGGCGCGCCCGCCTGACGCGGCGCCGACGGTGAAGCGCGGCATGCTTTGACAAGATCCTCCACCGTCGACCATGGCAGCGACAAGGCGATCCAGCGTTCGGTGGCGGAGAGAGTGTCAGTCAATCCCTATTGAAAGACAAAGAATTTTCGACCTTTCCAGACCAAAACCTACGATCCGAGCAACCGCCTGAAAAGCCTGCGCGCCTTCCGGCCGGTACCGTCGCGAGTCCATGCGCGAGTGGCGTCTCGTCGCTTGCGCATGGGTGCAGAAACCACGAAAATCGGGGTCGATTCAAAAGTTGTCAGGGAATTCGACACAGATGCGGTTTGATGACGTTATCCTCGGTCGCCGGAGTATCCGCGGTTACAAGCCCGATCCGGTACCCAAGGCGCTGATTGCGGAAATCATTGGCCTGGCGATGCGCGCTCCGTCGTCGATGAACACCCAGCCGTGGAATTTCTACGTCATCACTGGCGAGCCGCTGGACCGGATTCGCGCCGGCAACACCGAGCGGATGGTGGCGGGCATCCCGCAGTCGCGCGAATTCCGCACGGGGCAGCCCTTTGCAGGCAAGCACCGCGACCGGCAGGTCGGCGTCGCCAAGCAATTATTCTCCGCGATGGGGATCGAGCGCGACAATAAGGACAAGCGCCAGGACTGGGTGCTGCGCGGCTTCCGTCAATTCGACGCGCCGGTCTGTGTGATCATCACCTATGACCGGGTGCTTGATGGCAGCGACGACACGCCTTTCGATTGCGGTGCCGTGGCGACTGCCCTGGTCAATGCCGCCTGGTCTCGCGGGCTCGGCGCTGTGATCAACAGCCAGGGCATCATGCAATCACCCGTGGTGCGCGAGCACGCGGGAATAGCCGACGATCAGGTCATCATGAAAAGCATCGCGCTGGGCTGGCCGGATGAAACCTTTCCGGCAAACGCGGTCGTGTCGGAGCGAAAGTCCGTCGAGGAAGCCACGGTATTCGTCGGGTTCGGGAATTAGACAGACGCCGGACTGGCGGAGAGAGTGGGATTCGAACCCACGGTACGGTTTCCCGCACACACGCTTTCCAAGCGTGCGCCTTAAGCCACTCGGCCATCTCTCCGGGCGGCCTCTCTTGAAGGGCTGAGGCAGATTTTGCAAGGGGTGCGCGGC
>DASVOL010000260.1:0-2945 GCA_036383375.1 Bradyrhizobium sp.
GTCCTGGCGTTCGCCGGGACGACGCTGGGGCTAGCCGCTGTTCCGCAACCCCGCCGAGATTCCGTTGATCGTGATCTGAATCCCGCGCAGCACCTGCTCGTCGGGGTTCTGCGCGCCGCGGTGCTCCTTCAACAGCTCCACTTGCACGTGGTTGAGCGGATCCATGTACGGGAAGCGGTTGCGGATGCCGCGCTCCAGCAGCGGGTTGCCCTGCAGCAGCCGGTCGTGGCCCATGATGTCGAGCAGCGTCTCGATCGAAAGATGCCACTCGCGGCGGATCTGGCCAAAGATCTTCTCGCGTAGCGCGACGTCGGGCACGAGTTCCGCATAGCGCGAGGCGATCGCAATCGAGCTCTTCGCCAGCACCATGTCCATGTTGGAGAGCAGCGTGCGGAAGAACGGCCATTCCCGGTAGAGCTCCTGCAGGAACGGCATGCCCTGCTCCGGGTGCTCGGCAATCCAGATCTCGACCGCACTGCCGAAGCCATACCAGCCCGGCAGCATCAGCCGGCATTGCGCCCAGGAGAACACCCAGGGAATCGCGCGGAGGTCCTCGATCTCGCGGGTCTTCTTGCGCGACGCCGGACGGCTGCCAATGTTCAAGGTCGCGATCTCGTTGATGACGGTCGAGCCCCAGAAATAATCGGCGAAGCCTTCGGTCTCGTAGACGAGACCACGATAGGCCTTGAACGCAAGCGCGGAAATCTCTTCCATCGCCTTGAGATATTCCGGGCGCGGCGCGCTCTGCCGCGGCTGCAGCAGGCTGGTTTCCAGCGTGGCCGCGGCCAGGATCTCCAGGTTGCTGCGGCCGACCTCGGCATTGGAGTATTTCGAGGAGATGATCTCGCCCTGCTCGGTGATGCGGATCTGGCCGTTCACCGCGCCGCCGGGCTGCGCGATGATCGCATCATAGCTCGGGCCGCCACCGCGGCCGACCGAGCCGCCGCGGCCGTGGAACAGCCGCAGCCGCACGCCGTGGCGCTCGAACACCTCGACGAGGCCGATCTCGGCCTTGTAGAGCTCCCAGCCCGAGGTGACGAAACCGCCATCCTTGTTGCTGTCGGAATAACCGAGCATCACCTCCTGCACGCTGCCGAGACTGTCGACCAGCTTGCGATAATCGTGCAGCACCAGCATGCGATCCATGATGCCGCTGGAGGCCTGCAGATCCTCGATGGTCTCGAACAGCGGCACGATGTTGATGGCGCTGCGGCCGGACGGATTGACCAACCCGACCTCCTTCAGCAGCACCGCGACCTCGAGCATGTCGGACATGCCCTTGCACATCGAGATGATGCATTGGGGAATCACCTCGTGGCCGAACCTGGCGTGGGCCTCGGCCGCAGCCCGGAACACGGCGAGCTCGCTCTGGGTCTCCTCGGAATATTTGACGAAGGGCGACGCCAGCGGCCGCGCGTTGCGCAATTCGCCGAGCAGCAGGCTGACGCGCGCATCCTCGCCGAGCGCCAAATACGACGTGCCGGGATTAGCGGTGTCGAGCAGTTCGGCGACCGTGCGCTCATGCACCGCCGAGTTCTGGCGAATGTCGAGCCGCGCCAGATGGAATCCGAAGCAATCCACCGCCCGCCGCAACTGCCGCAGCCGGCCGCGCGCGATCACGCCGGAATTGTTCGCGATCAGCGAGCGATTGAGCACGTCGAGATCGGCCTGGAACTCCTCGACGCTCGCATAGGGCTCCGCCTTGCCGACCGGCGGCCGCGTGGTCTCGACCTCGAGCCGCATCGCGGTAGCTGCGAGCCGCGCATAGATGCCGGATACCGCCAGGCGATACGGCTCGCCGCTGCGATGCGGCGAGGTGTCGGGCGAGCGCTCGGCAAGATTGCGCAATTCGTCCGAGACGTCGGCGAGGTGCGCTGCCAGCGACAGCTCGGCGCCAAGCGCGTGCAGCTCCTCGAGGTAGAAGCTGAGCACCCGGCTCGACTGCAGCCGCAGCGTGCCGCGCATCACCTCCGCCGTGACGAACGGATTGCCGTCGCGGTCGCCGCCGATCCAGCTGCCCATCCGGAGGAACGAGGCGAGTTCGCCCGCCTCGCCGCCCTCCTTGTTCAGGCGGTCCTCCAGCGCGCAGTGCACGCGCGGGACTTCCTGCAGGAAGGTGTAATCGTAGAACGACAGGCCGTTGGCGACCTCGTCGAGCACGGTCAGCTTGGTCCGGCGCAGCAAATTCGTCTGCCACAGCGTGACGACCGCGCGGCGCAGCTGCTCGTCGCTGGCTTCGCTCTCCTCCGGCGTCATCTGGAGCCGCTCGCGGCGGTCGAGCAGGTCCGCAATCTCCATCTCGCGGTCCATCGTGCTCTTGCGGCGGACCTCGGTCGGATGTGCGGTCAGGACCGGGCTGACCAGCGCGCTCTTGAAGAAGCTGCGCAGATCGGCCGGGCTGATGCCGGCCTGGCGGGCATGCACCAACGTCTGCTCCAGCGTGCTCGGCCGCGGCGCCCCGCTCGGGCCGCGGCTGCGCATCTGGCGGATGTTGTTCTGGTCTTCGGCGATGTTGGCGAGGTGGGAGAAATAGCTGAAGGCGCGGACGATCCGCAGCGTCTCGGCGATCGACATGCCATCGAGGATGCCTTCCAGCTCCCGCCGCGCCAGCTTGTCCTCGTCGCGATGGAACCGGACCGAGGTCTGGCGGATGCGCTCGACCAGGTCGAACACGCCGGCCCCCTCCTGGTCGCGCACGGTATCACCCAGCACGCGCCCCAGGAGCCGGATGTCGTTCCGGAGCCGTGCATCCTCCTCCTGTGCTGCCTTTTCTGCGGCACTCCTGGCACCGAGGTCGGTCTCTGAGGGCATGGTCTGGGGTGACATGGCGGGCTACTCCAGAGGCTGCCGGGTTCCTCCGGAGTGTGCGCTTTTTTTGCCGCAGCGCAAGATGAACTTGGAAGCGGTGCACACACAGCCGTCGTCCCGGCGAAGGTCGGGACGAC
>DASVOL010000261.1:0-1530 GCA_036383375.1 Bradyrhizobium sp.
GGTTGATCGAGATGATGGTGACGGGACCGTCGCGCTCGACGAGCACGGTATCGGCATCGGACATGGGTCGCTCCCTGAGTTTGTTGGTTGGAGCCAGCCTAACGGTCCCCGTCAGTCAATGCCATCGCGAACGAAGGCGACACGGATGGTCGGATCCCCGATCGCCTCATGCGCATCCTCGAAACGGACGCGACGGGTGATCACCTCTTCGGGGTGGTAATGTCCCGCCGTCACATGCGCGACGCAGTCGGGCAGCTCGGCGCGAACATTGACGCGGCTGACCTTCAGCGTGATCCCGACGCCGTACATATGCCGCAGCGGCACCGGCGTGGTCTCGGCAAAGTCCCCATACATGCGTTGGCAGATGCCGTTCGGTTCCGTCGCGCGGAATGCCAGCAGGGTGCTGGCGTCGGTCGCGGCCGCATCGATCACGATCGGAAACAGGCCGGGCGGCTCCATCGACAGGCCGCGAGGGGCTTCGATGATGTCGGCGCCGAGCGACTTCGCCTTGGCGAGGCGCAGCGCGTGGTCGTCGAGATAGACGACACGGCCCGCACCGCGCGCCACCGCTGCCTGCACCGCGAACAGCGCGAGCGACTGCGCGAAGCCGCCGATCACGAGCACGTCGGCGCCGGGCCGTTGCGCGAGCCAGCGCGCCACCGCGCTGAACCCGTCGGTTGCGCCATCGGCAAGTCCTGCCGTCTGCGACAGGGCATGGCCGTTCGGCTGGCAGACCAGCATGTGATCGGCAAACGGCACGCGGATGAGGTCGGACAGGCCTCCGCCATACTCCACGCCGCAGACCGGCTTCAACCCGTAGGAGGAACGGAACGGCACCGCCGTGCAGGCATTGGTGTGGCCGCGCCGGCAGCGGTCGCAGACGCCGCAACTGATCTGGAACGGAACGATGACGAGGTCGCCGGGCGAGAAATTCCTCACCGCGCCGCCGATGTCGACGATGCGGCCGGCGGTCTCATGCCCGAGTGCAAACGGACCTGCGAAGCCCGATCGGCCATGCACGATCGCAAGATCGAGATCGCAGCGCGTCACCGCGAGCGGCTGCACCAGCGCGTCGCGGTCATCCTGGAGCTTCGGCGGGGGAACGTCCCACCATTCGACCTTGTTGCCGCCGATATAAGTCAATTGCCGCATCGTGCACTCTCCGCTTTGCGCCGAGAGTGCAGCGCCGCCGATGCGCCGACAAAAGGTTTGTCTTCAACAGGGGTGAATTGGATTCACCTGGTCCAATGGCTGGCACGGTCAAGTCTACCAGCGCTACGCGTCTATCTTCCGTCATCCTGAGGTGCGAGCGGAGCGAGCCTCGAAGGATGCACGGCCACCAGACGGGCCGTCGACCCTTCGAGACGCGCTGCGCGCTCCTCAGGGTAGCGGTGATATAGCGAATGCGATTCCGCTAAACCTTCAGCTCAGTCCCCGTCACGCGGCGATACGCTTCGAGATACCGCTTGCTGGTCGCATCCACCACGCTGGCGGGTAGCGGCGGGGCGGGGGCGTCGCCGTTCCAGCGGC
>DASVOL010000262.1:0-13200 GCA_036383375.1 Bradyrhizobium sp.
GTTGCGCAGATTGGCGAGGTCGGGCGCCGCCACGATCAGGATGTCGTCGGCCGCGATCAGCGCGCGCTTGGTCCAGCCGGACCATTGATGCGGTACGTCGAGCACGATGCAGGGCATCGTGGTGCGCAGCGTATCGAAAATAGCGTCGAACGCCTCGGCGCCGAAATCGTAGACCTTGTCGAGCGTGGCCGGTGCCGCCAGCAGGCTCAGATGGTCGGTGCATTTCGACAGCAGGCGGTCGACGAAGGCGGTATCGACACGGTCCGGCGAGAACACCGCATCCGCGATGCCTTGCGCCGGATCCTGGTTGTAGTTGAGACCGGCGGTACCGAATGCGAGGTCGAGATCGGCGACCACGGAATCGAGCGCCAGATCGCGCGCGATCGCCCAGGCGATATTGTGGGCAATCGTCGAGGCGCCGACGCCGCCCTTCGCGCCGACGACGGCGACGACGCGGCCGACCGCCTTGGCTTCCGGCGCCGAGAACAGGTTGCAGACCGCGCGCACCACGTCGATTGCATGCGCCGGCGCAATGACATAGTCGCTGACGCCGCGACGCACCAGCTCGCGATACAGCGTGACGTCATTGACCCGGCCGATCACGACCACCCGGGTGCCGGCGTCGCACACCGTGGCGAGCTGGTCGAGCCCGGCCAGAATGTCGCTGCGGCCCTCGGTCTCGAGGATGATGACATTGGGCGTCGGCGCCGAGCGATAGGCCTCGATGGCAGCCGCCATGCCGCCCATCTGGATCTTGAGGTGAGCCTTGGCCAGCCGGCGATCCTCGCCCGCCGACTGGACGGCGGCAGCGGTCTCGACCGTCTCGCAGAACGCCTGGACCGAGACCCGCGGCGCCGGAGCAATATGGTCGTCCACGGCCTGCGGCGGGGCGTCCGTCTGCTCTTCGGAGTTTTGCTGCGCGTAGGTGATCATTTTCCTGTGTCGCTTAGCTTGGCCCTGTCGGACTCGGGATACGTCGTGGCAGTCGTGGTGCCCTTGCGATACTTTTCGAAGGCGATGTTGCGGCGCGACGTGTAGGCAGCGGTCTCCGCGCGCGGCTGCACGAGGTCAGTCGGGTCTTCGACCATGGCTGCGAGGTTGCGCTGATTGGCGCAGCCGAAATTGTAGTATTGCTTGTTCTGGATGTAGGATCCGTTGTGCATCGACGGGCCGAGGTCTTCCGGCCACAGGCCGCATGGCCCGGCCTCAGCCTTCATCTTCGGATAGTTCACGCGGATCGCGGGCATCAGGCGCGGATTCTCGGGATGGTATTTGCGCACGAGGATCCCGCGCGGCGGCACGCCGGCGGCCGCGAAGGTCGCCTGGATCTCGCGCAACGATTCCTGCGCGGGCCGGGCGTTCGGCGTGTCGGCGGGAACGTCGATGGTGACGGCGCCAGTGCCCTCGCGCATCCAGTCCTGCGCCATTCCCATCACCTCGGCGCGCTGCTCTGCGGTCAGGCCGCCGCGGCTGCGGCCGACGAAGACCACGATCGAGCGATCGGCCTCGGTCACTGCGATCGGGTGACGCTGGCGATAGTCGGCCGGCGAGTCCACCATCGCGAAACTGTTGTCGGCGGCGTGCTGGCAGGCGCCGAGCGTCATGGCAAGGCCGACGAGCACGCCGGCGAGACCGGCGGCGCGCTTGTAATCGGCGGATGTTCTGGGTGTGGTCTGTGTCATCGTCCGCCTCAGTCGGTAATAAAGCCGTAGGTGCCGCGGTAATTCCGCGCCGGCTCGGTGCGGCCAGGCACACCGTAGACGCGGTTGATGCTGCCGAGCAGGTCGGCCTGCGGATCGGACGCGTTGGCAAAGCCGTCATCCGGACGCGATAGGTCCTTCTGCGCCACGGCGCGAACGACATAGGGCGTCACCAGAACCATCAATTCGGTCTGGTTGTTGACGAAGTCGCGGCTGCGGAACAGCGTGCCGAGTACGGGCAGGGACGCGAGCCCAGGAAGGCCGTTGATCGCCTGCTTGGTTTGGTCCTGGATCAGGCCGGCCATCGCCATCGAGCCGCCCGAAGGAATTTCCAGCGTGGTCTCGGCGCGGCGGGTCTTGATCGAAGGGATCGTCGTGCCACCCGCGCCGCCGGTCAGCGCGTTCTCGGTCGAGACTTCCGACACTTCCGTCATCACGCGCAGGCTGATGCGCCCTTCGGTCAGCACCACCGGCGTGAAGTTGAGCGAAATGCCGAATTTCTTGAAGCTGACGGTCTGGACGCAATTCCCGATCGCGCCCGTCGACGAGGTCTGACAGGTCACGCCGGTCGGAATTGGAAACTCGCCGCCCGAGATGAAGGTCGCCGATTCGCCCGAGATCGCGGTCAGATTCGGTTCGGCGAGCGTCCGCACGACACCGGCGCTTTCCATGGCGCGGATCGTCGCCGAAACCGACGATCCGAACGATGTGGTGAGATTGTTGCCGGACACCAGCGGTGAGCTGTTCGCGGTGAACGGGTTGCTGTTGGCGAATTTGACCACGGTCGTGCCGTAGTTGAGGTTCGCGGTGAGGTCGATGCCGAGCTGCTTGATCAGGCTGCGCGAGACTTCGGCAACCGTGACCTTCAGCATCACCTGGTCGCGGCCGCGAACCGCGATGGAGTTCACGACCTTCTCGGGGCCGCCGACCAGCCGCGCGGCGATCTCGCCGGCCTGCTGAGCCTCGACCGGGGTCGCCGCGCTGCCGGTCAGCACGACGCCGTCACCGACGCCCTCGATCTGGATATCGGAATTCGGCATCGCCGCGCGCAGCGCGGCCCGCACGCCGTTGAGGTCGCGCTTGACGGCGATGTCATAGGCAGCGATCTGCTGGCCGGCGGCGTCGAAGAACACGATGCTGGTCTGGCCGACGGTCGCGCCGATGATATAGGCGCGTTGCGCCGAGCGAACCACGGCGTTGGCGATCTTCGGATCGGCGACCAGCACGTCCTTGATGTCCCGGGGCAGATCGATCACCACCGACTTGCCGACGCCGAGTGCGAGAAAACGAGCGTTCATCTGGCCATCGGCCGAGGTGGGGGCCGGCGCGGCACGGTAGTCGCTCGCCACCACCGGCGTCAGCGCCGCATTGAGCGTGAGCGCCGCGACGGCGGAGAACGACAATGCGCGGACCATGAAGGCCCGCATCGTCCGTTGAGTTGCCCCGCGCTTCATCACGTGTGTCCTCATGGTCACTTCTGCATCGTCGCCTGGTTGGCAACGCCAAAGCGGATGACGTTGATCGTGTCACCGCGCCTCTGCCGGTTGTCGTCGATCTTGGTTTCGGGCGCGTTGTTGTCGGCGATGCTGCGCAGCGCCAGCGACAGGACGCCGCTCTGGCGCGCGCGCGCCAGCGTCTCGGTCTGTTCGGGCTTCAGCTCCAGCGTCACCGTCTTGCCGATGAGTGCGTTGGTGCCGTCCTTTTCCTTCGGGGCTTGGTCGATCGCGAGCACGCGGATGTTGGTCAGGATCACTTCGGAGTTGACGATGTCGGCGCCGTTGCGATCCGGATTCTTGTCCCGCTTCGACAGCAGGACGTCGACCCGGTCATTCGGCAGGATGAAGCCGCCGGCGCCGGTCTCGGGTGAGATTTCGGTCGATACCGCCCGCATGCCGGTCGGCAGGATCGCGGCCATGAAGCCGCTGCCGTCGGCCTTGACGAGCTTCTGCTCGCGAATCGGTTCGCCCTGGATGAACGGGGCCCGTGCGATCGAGCCGGTCACGTCCTTGATCGCTTCGGCGTTGCTGTCCCTGCGCATGAAGCTGGCGCTGGCGGTTGCCGCCGGCCAGGTCTGCCATTGCAGGTCTTCGGGCTTCACGGCCTGGCCGAGGCCGATGTCGGTTTTCGCGACCAGGATGTCGACGGTGGGCAGCTGCGCGACCGGCGGAGGCGGCGCCGGCTTGTCGTCGCTTCCGCTCGCCAAATAGAGCGCCGCAAGGCCGGCGCAGCCTGCGATTGCGAGGACCAGAATGCGGGCCTTATCCATTACGCTTCACTTTCCACATGACGCCGCGACGCTGCCGCCGCCGTGATGGGAGTTGACCAGCTATTCGTCAAAGCATGGTTAATGAGGCGTATCTAAATCGCCTTAACGCGGGGTTACCGCTGCTTTCTCAGCGCATCGCGAAGTGCGCGAGATCGATCGTCTTGATCCAGTCCGTCTCGGGATAGATCAGCAGGGCGCCGAGGGCGAGTGCGATGCCGTAGGGAATTCCGGTCCGCTTGTCGTGCAGGCGGCTGAGCCAGGCCTGGTTCGCGAGCGCATAGGGCAGCGGCCACTGCCGGAGTTGCAGCAGCAGCACCGTCAGCGCGCCGCCGAACAGCGAGGCGAAGACCAGATAGGGGAGCAGATGCTCGAACCCGAACCACAGGCCGGCCGCAGCGGCGACCTTGGCGTCTCCGCCGCCGACCCAGCCCATCGCAAACATGCCGAACGTCACCACCAGAACCAGCGCGCCCGCGCCGGCATGGCTGAGGATATCTTGCACGCCCATCCCGATCAGCGGCGCCAGCACGAAGAAGCCGGCCGCCAGCGCCAGCGAGATCCGGTTCGGGATCGTCATGGTCAGGAGATCGCTCGCCGCCGCGAAGGCCATCAGGGCCGGAAACAGCATCAAGCGCGCGATGTCGAGGATCATGGATTCATGCCGTCAAGCTGGAGCTGCGGTCGAGACCCGACGCTAGCGGCCAATGGTGAACAATCGGGAAAGGCTGCCATGGCCGCCATCGAGGCGCCGACGGCCGGTCCGCCAAATAGCAAAGGTCCCGGGGGTACCGGGACCTTTGATGCGAGTTCGTTGGAACTGGCTTACTTCAGCGAGCTGGCGACCGTGTTGAAGGTGCCCGAGAGATTCTTGCCGACGCCGTTGACCGCAGCGATGATCGCGATGGCGATACCGGTGGCAATCAGGCCGTATTCGATGGCGGTCGCGCCCGATTCGTCCTTCACGAAGCGCGAAACGAGGTTCTTCATAAGTAACTCCTGTGTGCACGTGGCTGGTCGAACTAGATTTGGTCTCGCCGGCGTTCTCAGCACCGTGACCATTGCGGCACCCTACGGTTCGACAATTTCGGTGCAGTTAATTTGATCGTAAAAACACAGCGGGAACCCGCAGTTGTTGTGCACAGTAAATTTGGAATTAAGCGGTCCGCTAAGATTGTCGATTGTTGCCGGGGCCCGCTATGGGCACCTGTTCACGGCTCCTTAAGCGCACATCTATACGCATGGGGCTTCCGTCAAATGAGGCCGTCATGCCCAGCCTTCCCTTTGAAGTCATCGAGATGATCGGCCAGACGATGATGAAGGTGGTGCCGATCACCATCGCGCTGGCGCTGTTCTTCACGGTGCTCACTCATTTCTGGGCCTGCAATCCCGGCAAGCCGTGGTGGCAGAAGCGTGAGCTGGTCACCGATATCTGCTACTGGTTCTTCGTGCCGGTGTTCGCCCGCGTGCTGCGGATCGGGCTCCTGGTGCTCGGCGCAGCCGTGGTGTTCAACGTTCACGACACGAGCGATCTGATCGCGTTCTACGAGAACGGACATGGCCCTTTGGCGCAGCTTCCGCTCTGGCTGCAGTCCATCATCTTCCTCGTCGCCTCCGATTTCATGCTGTACTGGCTGCACCGGATGTTCCATGGCGGCGCCTTCTGGAAGTACCACGCCATTCATCACTCCTCCGAGGATCTTGAATGGATCTCGGCGGCCCGCTTCCATCCCGTCAATCTTCTGATCGGCACGATCACTGTCGATGTGATCCTGCTGATGGCGGGCATCTCGCCGAACATCATGCTGTGGGTCGGCCCGTTCACCACATTCCATTCGGCGTTCGTGCACGCCAACCTGAACTGGACGCTCGGCCCGTTCAAATACGTGATCGCGACGCCGGTGTTTCACCGCTGGCATCACACCGGGCTCGAGGAAGGCGGCGACACCAATTTCGCGGGCACGTTTCCGCTCTGGGACATTCTGTTCGGAACGTTCCGGATGCCCGAAGGCAAGCTTCCGGAAGATTACGGGGTCGATGCCGGGCAGGGCGTGCCGTCCGAGATCGGTGGACAGTTGGCCTATCCGTTCCGGCAATGACGCCGCCAGCCGGCCGGTGCCGTCATGAGCGCTGAGACCGCGACCTTCCCGCGCGCGAAAGTCTCCGGGTTCGCCGAGCTCCCGGCCTGGTTCTGGGTGGCGTGCGGCGTCTACGCGCTGCTGCTGCTCGTCGGCGACAGGCTGCTCGCCGATTCCGACACCTACTGGCAGGTTGCCGTCGGCCGCTGGATCCTCGACCATCGCACGCTGCCGTCCGTCGACATCTATTCGTTCACCAAGGCCGGTGAGCCGTGGGTGTCGTCGTCCTGGCTGGCGCAGGTGCTGTTCGCGAAGGCCTATGACCTCGCCGGCTGGACCGGCCCGGTGGCGCTGGCCGCCGCCTGCGCCGCCGCCAGCTTCGCGCTGCTCACCGCCATCCTCAACCGCGTGCTGCCGACGCTCTACGCGAGCCTGATCGCGCTCGCGGCGCTGGTTCTGACCTGCGGGCACCTGCTGGCCCGTCCGCACGTGCTGGCGATGCCGATCATGATCGTCTGGGCGAACGGCCTGATGACCGCCAGCGAACGCCGCAAGGCGCCCTCGTTCTGGCTGCTGCCGCTGATCGCGCTGTGGGCCAATCTGCACGGCGGCTTTCTGTTCGGTTTGGTCCTGGCCGGCGCATTTGCGCTCGATGCGATGTGGAATGCCTTGCCGGCTCAAAGGCTGGCGCTGGCGCTGCTCTGGGGGGCGTTCGGCATCGGCGCACTGGCGGCGTGCTGCGTCACCCCCTATGGCTGGGGCTCGATCCTCGCCTCGCTCAGGATTCTCGGCCTCGGTGAATTGCTGCATCTCATCACCGAGTGGAGGCCGGCGACGTTCAGCGAGATCGACCCGTTCGGACTATCGATCCTCGGCTTGCTCGGCGCTGCGCTCTATTTCGGGGCGAGGTTGCCGCTGCCGCGAATCATCCTGGTGCTGGGCCTGCTGCACATGGCGCTGTCCCATGTCAGAAACCTCGAGCTGTTCGCCCTGCTGCTGCCGCTGGCCGTGCTGACGCCGGTCGCCACCCAGTTCGGGCTGCGTGCCGCCGGCGCCGTCCGCCCGAGAGTTGCTCCGGCCGCAATCCTTATCGTCGGGCTTTGCGCGTGGACCTCAGTCGTTGCCGCGCGCCAGGTCATATCGCCACCGCCGATCTATTCGCCGGCTGCCGCCGTCGACGCGATGAAGGCGCACAACGTCAAGCGCGTGCTCAACGATCTGCAGTTCGGCGGCTACCTGATCTGGCGCCAGATGCCGGTGTTCATCGACGGGCGTGCCGAACTCTACGGCGAGGCGTTCGGCATGAGCTTTGTTCGTGCGGTTCAGCTCAAGGACGTCAACGGCTTCCTCAATCTGCTCGCGACCCACAACATCGATGCGGTGATGCTCGACCCGACCACGCCGGCTTCCAGATTGCTGGATCACATCGAAGGATGGCAGCGGCTCTACGCCGATGACCGCGTGGTCGTTCACGTCCGCGCCGCCGGTTGAAGCCGCTGCGGACCCTTCCCGCCCAATGACAGGACGACGGGGGCGGCGGCCGGATCGTCCCGCGCGAGATACCCGCTCGGGAAGTCGTGACATCCGCACAATTCGGCGGTCGATCTTTGCTCTTCCTAAATGAATTGCCGTCAGATTTGCCAGCGTCGGGCGCCGGTCCGCAGCGTATCGCCTTTGCCGGCCTGTTAACGTCCCGGGGTAGAGTATGTCGTTTCAGTCCCAGCGTAGTCGCGCCGTCACGCGCATTGGTTTCATCTCGATGGCCGCAGCCTTGCTGCTGGGGCCGGCACTTGCAACGGCAGCGCCGGATCCCGACCGGATCGCGGTCAATGTCGATCAGGCCAAGCTCGTCAAGTTGCCCGGCGGCATTGCCACGATCGTGGTCGGCAATCCCCTGATCGCCGATGTCACCCTGCAGAATGGCGGGGTCGTCGTGGTCACCGGCAAGGGTTATGGCGCGACCAATTTCATCGCACTCGACCGCTCCGGCCAGGTGCTGGTTGATCGCCAGATCCAGGTCGAAGGTCCGACCGATCAGCTCGTCACCGTCTATCGTGGCATCGATCGCGAGACCTATAGCTGCATGCCGGTTTGCCAGCGCCGCATCACCCTCGGTGACGGTGAGGCCTACTTCAAATCGACCATGGACCAGGCCGGTACGCTCAACAATCAGGCCAGCGGCTCGGGCGGCGGCGGGAAGCCGCAGAACTGACATGCGTCCGCTCGGGCGCTTCACACGCAGCCGCCTTGGCCGATCGCAGGCGGTCCACCCGACATGCTTAATAAAAGCCTAACGGATCGGGTCGCTCTGTCTCGATCCGGCGAAATACTTCGACAATGACTCTTGGGTAGTTGTTGCCACCATGTTGATCCGGGGTCGTTGATGCCGCTGCCCGCTCATTCTTTTGCGCGCCTCCTCCGTCGCTTTGGCCGAAACCGCCGTGGTGTGACCGCGGTCGAATTCGCGCTGGTCGCGCCGCTGTTTTTCGCGCTGCTTTTTGCGATCATCGAAGTGGCAATGATCTTCTTTGCCAGCCAGGTGCTCGAGACGGCGACGCAAGACTCCTCGCGCATGGTCATGACCGGCCAGGCGCAGGGCGCAAATTATACCCAGCAGCAGTTCAAGGATTTCGTTTGCGGCCGGGTCAACGCGTTGTTCGATTGCACCAACGGCATTTACGTTGACGTGCGCAGCTATCCCGCGACGAGCTTTTCGACCGTCAACCTCACGCCGATTACCGATCCCACCCAGGTGAAATGGTGTCCCGGCAAGGACGGCGACGTCGTGGTGGTCCGCCTGTTCTATCAATGGCCGCTGTTTGTCACCAAGGTTTTCACCTCCAGCTTCCTCAGCAACGGCAAGCGGCTCCTGACCGCGACCGCGACGTTCAAGAACGAGCCCTCCGGAACCGCCGGGACCACATGCTCATGAGTAAGGTCATGAAAACCCTGCCCTCGGCCTTGCTGCGCTTTGTCGTCGCTTTCCGGCATGACCGCCGAGGTCTCGCGGCCGTCGAGTTTGCATTCATCATGCCTCTGATGCTGGTGTTGTTCTTCGGCACCGTCGAGTTTTCATCCGGTGTTGCGGTCGACCGCAAGGTCACGCTGATGGCGCGTGCCGCGTCGGATCTGACCTCGCAGGCGACGCAGGTGGTGGATGCCGACCTGCAGAACTTCTTCAGCGCCAGCGTCGGCATCATGACGCCCTACGATCCGTCGCCGACCAAAGTCACGCTGTCGGAAATCTACGTCGATAACTCCAACATCGCGCATATCCAGTGGAGCAAGGCGGGGACGATCGCCTCGGGCGCCACGCAGGCCACGTTGACGGCCTCAAGCCGCAGCCAGGGTGACATTGTCACAAGCGTCGTTCCGTCGGCGCTGCTGGTTTCGGGCACCTATCTGATCTTCAGCGAAGTGAGCTACAAATACGTTCCGACGATCGGCTATGTGATGGCCAAGGCCGGCATCAATTTCAGCGATGTTGCCTTCACGCGGCCGCGGCAGTCGGTTTGTGTGTTCTATGCCCCGACCTCCGCCACCATGCCGACGACCTGCTCGACTTACTAAGGCGTCTTCGAGCGGAGCGGACGCCGGTTCGCGTGTAGAAAATCCAGCCAGGCTGCGTCTGCCAAAGACGCGATCCAAACAAAAAGGGCCGCACCCGAAGGTGCGGCCCTTGATGCTTTGACGGCAATTTCCCGGAGCTTCGCGCTCCCGGGAAATCGGCTTATCCAGCGGCGCGCAGATTGTCGGCCGAGGATTTGCCGGAACGGCGGTCAGCAACGATCTCGTAGGAGATCTTCTGGCCTTCACGCAGAGTGCCAAGGCCGGCGCGCTCGACTGCACTGATGTGCACGAACACGTCGTTCCCGCCTTCATCCGGCTGGATGAAGCCGTAGCCCTTGGTCGCGTTAAACCACTTCACGGTTCCCATGCTCACGTGGGTAGTCCCTTCTCAGATATACAAGTTCAAGACCCGCTGATCGGCGGGGTGGTGAGATCGAATTTTTGGAAGGGTCGTCAGCGTCTGAACCGGCTGTACCGGTATTGGCTAATGTCGTCCGGCCGAAAATCGATGGGTAGGATATTATTCGATAGAAAGGCTCAAAACAATCCTGACGTGCGCCATTTTTTTGGCCGGCGCAGCCGCCGGCCAATTGTTGCGCAGGACATCAGGACGTCATGCGCGCAACGGTTGCAATGTGCAGCCTACCGGCGGCGGAACTGGCCGCCGCGCTGTGCGCCGCCCCGCGGCGGACCGCCGGGTGCGCCACTCGGACGTTCGTCCTTGTGCCGGAAAATCAGGCGGCCCTTTTCGAGATCGTAGGGCGACATTTCGATCGTAACGCGATCGCCGGCCAGCGTCTTGATGCGGTTTTTCTTCATCTTACCGGCGGTGTAGGCGACGATCTCGTGTCCGGCATCGAGTTGCACCCGGTAACGAGCGTCGGGGAGGATTTCGGTCACCAGTCCTTCGAACTGGATCAGCTCTTCCTTAGCCATATGTTTCTCCAGATCGAGCGACGGCTAGTGCTTCGGTCGGTTGTTGCGGTTGGGTTGCGGATTCGGCCGGCTCTCGCGATGCAAGAAGGCGACGCCCTGAATGCCTTCGCTGTTGCCGGCCTGCGACGGACGCGGCGACTCGCCCCGGCTCGTCTGCGGCGCGCCATTATTACCACCCCGACGGCGGCGGCGGCGAGGGCCTTTTGCACTTGGAGCGGCCTCATTCCCACGGACATTATGCGCGCGCGGCGCAGAGCGCCCGCCCCGGTGGGGGTGGGTCGCCGATGCGGGTGCGGCGGCCTCACGGTTGCCAGGGGAGCCGCCCTGTGTGCGGCGGTCTTCCCGCGGCACGGTAATCCGGATCAGCCGCTCGATATCGCGCAGATAGCCCATCTCCTCGGCACCGGCGATCAGCGAGATCGCGACCCCGTCGGCGCCGGCACGCGCGGTGCGGCCGATGCGGTGGACGTAGGTTTCCGGGATGTTGGGCAGGTCGAAGTTCACGACATGGCTGACGCCGTCGACGTCGATGCCGCGGGCGGCGATATCGGTCGCCACAAGCGTGCGGATCTCGCCGGAGCGAAATGCCGCCAGCGTGCGCTCGCGGTGGTTCTGCGACTTGTTGCCGTGGATCGCATTGGCCTCGATGCCGGCCTTGGCGAGGCTCTTCACCACCTTGTCGGCGCCGTGCTTGGTGCGGGTAAACACCAGGGCACGATTGACCGCTTCCTGCTTCAGAAGCTGGGCGAGAACCGCCGGCTTGGCCGCGAAATCGACCTGGATCGCGCGCTGGGCGATGCGATCCACCGTCGAGGCCACCGGCGTCACCGCCACGCGGGCCGGGTCGCGCAGCATCGCCTCGGCGAGCTCGGCGATGTCCTTGGGCATGGTGGCCGAGAAGAACAGCGTCTGCCGCCGGATCGGCAGCTTGGCGACGATTTTGCGGATGTCGTTGATGAAGCCCATGTCGAGCATGCGGTCGGCTTCATCGAGCACCAGGAACTCGACCTGGTTGAGCTTCAGCCCGTTGCTCTGCACGAGATCGAGCAGGCGGCCGGGGGTGGCGACCAGCACCTCGACGCCCTGCATCAGGGAGCGGACCTGGCGGCCCATCGGCACGCCGCCGATGGCGAGCGTCGAGGACAGCCGGATGTGGCGGCCATAGGTGTTGAAGCTGTCGAGGATCTGTCCCGACAGTTCGCGGGTCGGCGAGAGCACCAGCACGCGGCAGCTCTTGGGCTGCGGGCGGACGCGGTTCTCGAGCAGCCGGTGCAGGATCGGCAGCGCGAACGACGCGGTCTTGCCGGTTCCGGTCTGGGCGATGCCGACGACGTCGCGGCCGGCGAGTGCGAGTGGGATGGTCTGGGCCTGGATGGGGGTCGGCGTGAGATAATTTTCTTCTCGAAGCGCGCGGGCGATGGGATCGGCGAGGCCGAAATCCTGAAAGGAGGTCAAAAGGTGGTTCTTTCCATAAAAGCCGTCATCGTCCCGGCCAGTATCGGCCGGAATCGCATGAAAGCATTCGGGGACACCCGCGTGTCTGGGGCGTCAAGCTGGGTTAGCTGAAAGGCGAGCCAGAAGCCGCTTGGGGCAGCTTGAACACGCAGCTCGCGAAGGCACCGCGATGTCGCGGGCATGGCGAGGATATGGACCAGGAACTGGGCGGTTTCAAGATGATATCGCTGGGATTGGTGCGCTGAATACGCCGAACCATCGCGCAAACTGTCACAAACCGCTGCCGGAAATTTAGCCAAGACGGCAATTTTGCCTACAAAATAACCTGATTGCTCTTTCGGCAGTCAAGCTGACGGCTCAATGATTGGGCAGTCGCTCTCCGTATTTGCCCGGAACTCATGAAATTATCCAGTTGGTTCATCGGCTTACGGTGCCCACGCACCGTGGCACAGTTCTTGCGATTCCCTTAACCGCAGGCGGCCAAGCGGCCGTTCGCAAGCGTTCCACGCCTGCGTCAGGGAGACGACATTTCATGCTTACTCAGCTTACTCACAAAATAACGACGATGACCCGCCGCCGCGCGCTCGCGGCGACTGCCGGCCTGGTTTTGGGTCTGGCTGCGTCCTCGCCGTTCGCGCCCGCCCAAGCGGCCGACGACACCATCAAGATTGGCATTCTTCACTCGCTGTCGGGCACCATGGCCATCAGCGAAACCACGCTGAAGGACACGATCCTTTTCCTGATCGACGAGCAGAACAAGAAGGGCGGCGTCCTCGGCAAGAAGCTCGAAGCCGTCGTGGTCGACCCCGCATCGAACTGGCCGCTGTTCGCCGAGAAGGCCCGCGAGCTGATCACCAAGGACAAGGTCGCGGTCGTGTTCGGCTGCTGGACCTCGGTGTCGCGCAAGTCCGTGCTGCCGGTGTTCAAGGAATTGAACTCGATCCTGTTCTATCCGGTGCAGTACGAAGGCGAAGAGTCCGAGCGCAACGTGTTCTACACCGGCGCGGCTCCGAACCAGCAGGCCATTCCCGCGGTCGATTACCTGATGAAGGAAGAAAAGGTGAAGCGCTGGGTGCTGGCCGGCACCGACTACGTCTATCCGCGCACCACCAACAAGATCCTGGAAGCCTATCTGAAGTCGAAGGGCGTCGCCCAGGACGACATCATGATCAACTACACGCCGTTCGGTCACTCCGAC
>DASVOL010000263.1:0-7182 GCA_036383375.1 Bradyrhizobium sp.
CTGCGCGCGTGGTGCGCCGACGCCGGGGACAGCAGCTGCCGCGCGCTGTGCGAGGCGGCGATCGGCCGCTGAGCGGGCCGCGAGCAGGGTCAGGTCCAGCGCTTCGGGAACGCGAAACACGTCAGCCGCCGGTATCAGCAATGTCGCGACTGATGCGAGCTGGGTGAGCTGCGGCTGCGGCCACGCCGTGCGGACGGTTGCGCCGACGCGCGCGCGCTGCGCGTGATCGAGGACGTCGGCATCGCGCCAATCCATGTCGGCAAACACCGGGGCCGGCAGCGTCCGCGTCGCGGCGAAGGCGAAGTTCGGAATTTTAGGCCAGCGCGTGATCGCGACCGACTCGGTCGGCGGACGCATGAACCATTGCTGCGGCTCGGTCGGTGTCGCCGGGCGGTCTGCTGTCGCGGGCACGACATGGACGATGCGGTAGCCGCGCTCCTTCAGCGTGTTGAGGATGCGCGGCAGCGCCGCGACGGTGCGCGGCTGGATGTCGTGCAGCAGCAGGATGCCCTTGTGCTTGGCTTCGATCCGCTGGATCGCGAGATCGTAGACCCGCTGCGGCGAGATGTGGCGCCAGTCGTCAGCGGGGAAGTCGGCGCTCCAGACCTGGATGCCCTGCGATGCCAGATAGGCCTCGGGGATCTCGGCGCGCATCAGGCCGGGAATCCGGAAGAACGGCGCGAGCTTGCTCTTGTCGCCGTTGAGCGCGGCAAGCGTCGAGGCGATGCCGTCGTCGACTTCCTGCCGCACCCGCTCGAGCGGCATCTTGTTCATCGTCAGCGGATGGTTCTGGCTGTGCGTGCCGACGGTATGCCCGGCGGCGATCAGCTTGCGCACGCCCTCCGGATTGAACCGGGCCTGGGAGCCGATGGTGAAGAACGTCGCCTTGACGCACTGGCTGGCGAGAATGGCCAGCACCTGGTTGCTGTATTTCGGCAGCGGGCCGTCGTCGAAGGTCAGCACCACCTCGTGATCGGCGAGCGGCAGCGTCTCCGGATACTGCATGGTGCCGATCCGCGGATGCTCCTTGGGATCGACGACGATGGTCCGCGAGGTGCCGAGTGCGTTGGGATTACCAGGGCAATCCGCGGCAAGGCCGGCCTGCGGGGTCATGAAGGAGCAGCCCAGCAGCGCCGCGCCGATCACGGTCCGCGACCGCTTCCGGATCATCACCAGGACGTCTGCAATCATCGATCTCGGCCGCATTCCAAACGCACTGACGAATCCTTAAGGACGGCCCCATGAATGCCGCCTTAACGGTCTGTAATCCACCTTGGGTCCCGGGTTCAATGTGTCCGGTCGGACACGGTTTTCAACGCCGCCGGGACGATGTGGACCACGTGATAATTATGCTCCTGCAGGTACCTTAGGAAGGCGGGCAGCATCTGCGCTGTTCGCATTTGCGGGTCATGCAGCAGGATAATTCCCTTGCGATGGCCCTCGAGCCGCCCGGTGAGCAGCTTGAGTTCCTCCTCGGGGGTCATCTTGTTCCAATCGCTGGCCCAGAAATCGGCGCCGAACACCGCGATACCGCGCTTTTCCATGCGCTCCAGCAGGGCGGGCGTCGACTCGAAATAGGGGAACCGGAAGAACGGCGTGCTCGGGACCGTGCTCGCGGCGCCGCGCAGGGCGGTCTGGACCGCTTCGATCCCCCGATTGATGTTCGCCTCGGCCTGATCCGTCGGCATCTTGTTGAGATGCGGATGGTCCCAGCTGTGATAGCCGATGCTGTGCCCGAGGCGTGCGATCTTGCGGACCATGTCGGGATGATCGGCCGCGTTGCGGCCGACCATGAAGAAGGTGGCCTGCACGCATTCGGTTGCCAGCGCCGTCAGCACCTTGTCGGTAACACCAGGTGTCGGGCCGTCGTCGAAGGTCAGCACGACCTCGCCATCCCGCAGCGGCAAGGTCTGCGGAAAGCTCTTCTGCCCGACGCGCGGATAGGTCGCAGGGTCGACCTCGAGCACACGCGAGGTGCCGAGCGCGTCCTTGCGCGGGCATTCGGCGGCGTTCGCCGAGCTAATCAGAGCGACAGGTGCGAGCGCGATCAGCGCAAGCGGCGCGATCGAGATCAGCGCCGCGACAATGTTCAGGATCGGTCGCGGTGCGCTCGACATCTTTCTCATTGCACTGGGCCCCACCGATTAGGTAATCCGTTCCGCACTCATCAGAGCAGTTTTTCCCCTCCTGTCAAACCGGCGAATCACGGCATGGCCGAGAATATCGACGTTGCCGAACCCGCCGAAACCGACCCGCTCGCCCGGATGCCGATGCGGGACGAGGAGGGCCAGCTCCGCCCCGAATTCGTCGCCGGGATCACCCGGGCCATCCATGCCGCCGATCGGCCCCTGCTGTGCGAGGTGGTGGCGGAACTGCACGAGGCCGATCTCGGTGACCTGATCGAGGCGCTGGAGCCCGACGACCGCGTCACCCTGGTCGAGATCACCGGCACGGACTTCGACTTCTCGGCGCTCAACGAGGTCGACGAGACGGTCCGCGAGGAGATCCTCGAGGAACTCGAGCCGGAGACCGTTGCCGAGGGCGTCCGCGAGCTTGAATCCGACGACGCCGTCGAGCTGCTGGAGAGCCTCGACGAGGAGGACCAGGAAGAGATCCTGGAGAAGCTGCCGGCGGCTGAGCGCGAGGACATCGAGCGCAGCCTGCTGTATCCGGAGAATTCCGCCGGCCGGCGGATGCAGACCGAGTTCATTGCGGTGCCGCCGGATTGGAAAGTCGGGCAGGCGATCGACTACATGCGCGACACGCCCGATCTGCCGGACCGCTTCTACGAGATCTATGTGGTCGACGCCGACAAGCATCTGCTCGGCGCCGTGCCGCTCGACGTGCTGCTGCGCACGCGCCGCCCGGTCCCGGTCAAGGACCTGATCGACGAGGACCGTCGCCGGGTCTCCGCGCTGGAAGATCAGGAAGAGGTCGCGCGGATGTTCGGCAAGTACAATCTGGTCGCGGCTCCCGTGGTCGACACCACCGAACGGCTGGTCGGCGTGATCACCATCGACGACGTCGTCGACGTGATCGAGGAGGAGGCCGACGAGGACCTGAAGGCACTCGGCGGCGTCACCCATCCCGAAGAGCTGTCCGACACGGTCTGGACCATCGCCCGCGGCCGCTTCAACTGGCTGCTGGTCAATCTCGCCACTGCATTCCTGGCCTCCTCGGTGCTCGGCCTGTTCGAAGGCCAACTCGAGAAGATGGTGGCGCTCGCGGTGCTGGCGCCGATCGTGGCGAGCCAGGGCGGCAATGCCGCGACCCAGACCATGACGGTCGCGGTGCGCGCGCTCGCCACCCGCGAGCTCGGTGCGTTCAACGCGACGCGCGTGGTGCTGCGCGAGACCATGGTCGGTCTCGTCAACGGCCTCGCCTTTGCCGTCATCACCGGCATTGCCGCGGTGGCCTGGTTCAAGATCCCCGGCCTCGGCATCGTGATCGGGCTCGCCATCATCTGCAACCTGGTCGCCGGCGCGCTCGGCGGCATCCTGATTCCGATGGTGCTGGAACGGGTGCGCGCCGATCCCGCGGTCGCCTCCGGCACCTTCGTCACGACCGTCACCGACGTGGTCGGCTTCTTCTCGTTTCTCGGCATCGCCACGCTCTGGTTTGGCTTGAAGTAACCCGTGGCTTGCCGGCCGGTTTATCGTTAATCGCGCCTTAACGGGGTTGGCGGATGATGCTCCTATCTCCAAAGGGGCCATCACGGGGGCCATCATGCAGCGGTTGCGGCTCAAGGCGGACGGACGGATCGTCGAATTGCGCGACGGGCAGGAAGTCCCGCTCGCGCCTGCGCATCCGGCCGAGGCGACGATGCAGGCTTCGGCCTCGCAACCGGCCGTGCGCGATCTGCGCCGCCGGGCCCGGCTCACCCAGCTCGAATTCGCCGCCAAGCTCGGCGTGCCCGTGGAGACCATCCGCAACTGGGAGCAGGGCAAGCGCGCCCCGCGGGGACCCGCCCGTGCGCTGCTGGCCGTGATCGCCCATTCGCCGGAGACGGTGTTCGCCGCGCTGTCGAGTGAGCCGACGGCGGCGTGAGCTGATAGGGCGCGGGCTCCGTTCATTGTCAGCTGATTGATCGCGCTCACTGGCCAGAAGATCGATGTCGTCCCGGCGCAGGCCGGGGCCCATAACCACCGCATATGATTGTGACCGGGATCGCCGTCCGCAGGGGCGCGCTGCCAAAATATCGAAAACAACCCCATGCACAGTAGCCGGCGGCCGCCGGCGTTCGACACGGTGACTTGACACGTCGGGCAACTCAGCGGTATTCTTCTATTATTCCGAAATCGTGCGACTGTGGCCAGCCGAGACGACGGCGTGTGAGGCGCCACGCTCCCGCACGGCGTCACGGGGCTTGCCAGCAAAGCGGATTAGCCGCTTTAATCGAGGCATTGCATAACGTGATCATTTCAAAGCGTGGATTTCCCATGAAGGCCATCGAGCAGATCATTGCCGGCTACGTGTCGCTGAAGAATCGTCAAGCGCTTGAACAGCTCCGAGACCATCGCCAACACCTGCTGGACGATGTTCGAACCCACAGCGTTCCGGGTTTCAGGCCATCGGTCGTGAGTGACACCCTCTCCGAGGAAATCGAGCTCATCGAGGGAGCATTGGCTCGCCTCGACGAGGACGGATAGCGCGCGACCGGGACGTAAAGGCCGGCGGTTCATTTGCCGGCAGCGCTCAGACAGCGATCAACCGCAGCAAGGCTGCTTGGCTTTCGGCGCGCAGCACGACTGCTGCTCCTGCAGCCATCGGTCACGCGGCTTGCAGCTCGATGGACGCGCCGAGAGATAGACGCGGATTGCGGCGTCGCCCGTATCCATGCGTTCGGCGCGATAGATTTGCATCGGCCGGACGCCATCGCTGACCTCAAAGGTCAACTTGGCTTGCGGATCGAAACCGACGGCCTCGTCGACCTTGCGGATGATCGCGAGAAATCTCCCGGCCGGCATGTGGCCCCGGTTTTCCTCCTCGATGTCCCAGAGCTGAATGAAGGTCTCGCTCCAGCTCTCGGGGTTCGCGCCGCAATCGAGCCCTCTGAATGAGCCGGTCTTGACCTCGGTCACATGGTAGCTAGGGCGGACATCGCGGCCGTCGTAACTGAAGATCAGCGGCTTCTCCTTGTGCGCTTCGAGGCTGGAAAGCAGCGCCGCGGACGAGAGCTCTTCAACCGCGAGCAGGGCGCCGACGGTCGATCGGGTATTGGCAAGCGTGGTCATGGCTGCTATCCTAATTTCAATGATTCTTGAATTGTAGGATTATCGAAAGATGGAGGAGCGTCAAGCCCGAACCGCCTTCGCCGCGCTGTCGCAGGAAACGCGGCTGCGGATCGTGCGGCTGCTGGTGCAGGCCGGACCCGATGGTATGGCGGCAGGGGCGATCGCCGAGGCGGTCGAAGTATCGCCATCCAACGTGTCGTTCCATCTGAAGGACCTCGAGCATGCCGGCATGATCGTGCCGCGTCGCGAGGCGCGTTCGATCATCTACTCAGCGGATTACACCGGCCTCCGCGATCTCATCGCCTTCCTGATGAAGGATTGCTGTGCGGGCCACCCCGAAATCTGCGCGCCGGCGCTCGCCGATGCCGAGTGCAAGCCTTCGACGGCCAAGAAGAAGGCGCGTGCCTGATGAGCGGCTTCGACCTGCCACGGCGTCTTGTTGCCGAAGGGTTCGGTACGTTGCTTCTGGTCGCGACCGTCGTCGGCTCCGGAATCATGGCCGAGACGCTGACCAAGGACGTGGCGTTGGCGCTGCTCGGCAACACCCTTCCGACCGGCGCCATCCTGGTGGTGCTGATCACAATTCTTGGACCAATATCCGGCGCGCATTTCAATCCGGCGGTCACGCTGGTCTTCATGCTCAAGGGCGAACTCCGCCCGCCTCATGCCGCGCAGTACATCGCGGCGCAGGTGCTTGGGGGAATCCTCGGTGCCATGGTCGCGCATGCCATGTTCGGCCTGCCGCTCCTGGAGTTCTCGGCCAAGGCAAGGACAGGATTTCCGCAGTGGTTTGCGGAATTCATTGCCGCGTTCGGACTGGTCGCAACGATCATCGGTGGCCGCCGGTTTCGTGAGGCCGCAATTCCATGGCTGGTCGGGCTTTACATCACGGCCGCGTACTGGTTCACCGCATCCACGTCGTTCGCCAATCCGGCCGTTGCCATCGCGCGATCGTTCACCGATACGTTTTCCGGCATCCGCGCGCAGGATCTGCCGGGATTCATCGTCGCCGAGGTGTTGGGGGCCATGGTCGCGGCGGCATTCATGACCTGGCTCGTGCGGGACGCCGAAGCCACCAAGGAAGCAGTCCGATGACGATCACGATCTACCACAATCCCGCTTGCGGCACGTCGCGCAACACCCTCGCAATGATCCGCCAGAGCGGGGAGGAGCCCGAGATCGTCGAATATCTCAAGACGCCGCCCTCGCGCGACAAGCTCATCGGTCTGATCGCCGCGATGGGCATGACACCGCGCGCGCTGCTCCGCGAGAAAGGGACGCCCTACGCCGCGCTTGATCTCGCTAATCCGAAATGGAGCGACGACGAACTGATCGATTTCATGATGGCGCACCCGATCCTGATCAATCGGCCGATCGTGGTCTCGCCGAAAGGCGTGAAGCTGTGCCGACCTTCCGAGGCCGTCCTTGATCTTCTCGCCGTTGCCGACATCGGCCGGTTCGTCAAGGAAGACGGCGAAGTGGTTTTGTCCAGAACGCAGGGTGCGCGCGCCGGATGAGCCGCCGTGCAGATAATCTCCTGATCATCGCGCTCGGTACCACGCAAACCCTGGCCTGGGCGTCGAGCTACTATTTGCCGGCGATTCTCGCGGACCCGATTGCGCGCGATCTCGGCATATCGACGAACTGGCTGTTCGCCGCGTTCTCCATGGCGCTCGTGATCTCAGGACTGCTCGGCCCGCGCGTCGGCCGCCAGATCGATCGCATGGGCGGGCGCGAAGTCCTCTGCGCGTCCAACCTGATCCTGGCGTCCGGCCTGATCCTGCTCGGGCTTTCGCAGGGTATGATTCTGATGGCCGCGAGCTGGCTGTTGCTCGGCGTCGGCATGGGCCTTGGCTTGTACGATGCGGCGTTCGCGGCGCTCGGGCGCATTTATGGCAACTCCGCCCGCCGCTCCATCACCGGCATCACCTTGATCGCCGGGTTTGCC
>DASVOL010000264.1:0-1535 GCA_036383375.1 Bradyrhizobium sp.
GCGCACCATCGCCGCGCGGCTGTCAGCGCGCGAGCAGGATGAACTCGCCGCCGCCGTCGGCCTGCTGAAGCGGCTGGTCGCGGATTGATGCCGGCCGCGCCGCTCCAACCGCGAGAAAGGAGACGATCATGGCTCTGACGACGCTCGATCCGATCACCGCGCTCGTTGTCGTCGACTTGCAGGCCGGGCTCACCGGCGCGCCCTTCGTGCATCCGTTCGGAGACGTCGTGACACGCGCCTGCGCCCTCATCGATGCGTTTCGACGGCGTGGACTGCCGATCGTGCTGGTCAATGTCGACGGCACGGCGCCGGGACGAACCGAGCGGCCGCGCCACAATGGACAATTTCCCGACGGCTGGACCGACCTGATTCCGGAGCTCGACCGGCAGCCGGGCGACATCGTCGTGACCAAGCGGACCTGGGGCGCGTTCGCCAGCACCGATATCGAGAAGCAGCTGCGCGCCCGCGGCGTCACGCATGTCGTGGTCGCCGGCGTTGCCACCGGCACCGGCGTCGAATCGACGGCGCGGCAGGCCTATGAGGCGGGCTTCAACGTCACGCTCGCGATCGACGCCATGACCGATGCGCGGCCGAACGCCCATGACTACAGCATCGAACAGGTGTTCCCGCGGCTCGGCGAAACCGGCTCGACGCAGGCGATCATCGATCTGCTGGAAAGGACCAACGCGCATGAACTGGCTTGACCTCGTCGCCTATTTCTTCGGCGGCGCCTTCCTCACCAATGCGATTCCGCACGTCGTCGCCGGCATGATGGGCGAACCGTTCCAGAGCCCGTTCGCCAAGCCGCCGGGCGAAGGCCTGTCGTCGTCGACCGTCAACATTGTGTGGGGCTTCTTCAACCTCGCGGTCGGATATCTGCTGGTCTGCCGCGTCGGCAACTTCGGCTTGAGAACGACAAGCGACGTCGTGGCGCTCGGTCTCGGCGGCCTGCTGATCGGCCTGTTCCTGGCGCGGCGGTTCGGACGTTTCCACGGCGGGAATGAACCGCAGAGAACATGAGACGCGTCTTTCGATCGCTCGCAAGCTTCAACTACCGGGTCTGGGCGGCCGGCGCGCTGGTGTCCAATATCGGCACCTGGATGCAGCGCGCCGCCCAGGACTGGCTGGTTCTCACCCAGCTCACACAACATAGCGCATCCGCCGTCGGCATCGTGATGGCGCTGCAATTCGGCCCGCAGCTGCTGTTGATGCCGTGGAGCGGCTTTGCCGCCGATCATTTCAACCAGCGCAAGCTGCTGATCGCGACCCAGGCGACGATGGGCGCGCTCGCGCTGGCCCTCGGGATTCTCACCGTCACCGGACTGGTGCAGCTCTGGCACGTCTATGTGTTCGCGTTTCTGTTCGGCTGCGCGGCAGCGCTCGATGCGCCCGTACGCCAGACCTTCGTCGCCGAGCTGGTCAGCGACACCAACCTCTCCAATGCGATCGCGCTGAATTCGACCTCGTTCAATGCCGCGCGCATGATCGGCCCTGCCGTCGCCGGCCTGATCATCGCCTCCGTCGGCACCGGCTGG
>DASVOL010000265.1:0-8216 GCA_036383375.1 Bradyrhizobium sp.
CGCGGCACCAGCGCCGGCTCGCGCACGGTGACGGCCCATTTCGTCACCGGCTTTGCGATCGCCTCGATGTCGACGGCCTGGAAATCTTCCTTGTAGAGCCGCGCCCGCGGCGCCTGCCCGGTGATGCAGAGGATCGGAATCGAATCCGCGATCGCCGAATAGAGGCCGGTGATCATGTCGGTTCCGGCGGGGCCCGATGTGCCGATGCAGACGCCGATATTGCCCGCCTTCGCCCTGGTGTAGCCTTCCGCCATATGCGAGGCGCCCTCGACGTGCCGCGCCAGAATGTGCCGGATCGAGCCGTTGCGCTTCAGCGCGGAGTAAAGCGGGTTGATCGCGGCGCCGGGAACGCCGAACGCGCAGGTAATCCCCTCGCGTTCGAGAATGCGCACTGCTGCATCGATTGCTCGCATCTTCATCTGATGATCCCGCTTCGCTATGGGTTGGCCTGAGTACGATCATCAGGCCCGCGATCATCGATCTCAACGCAATCGATTGGATTTTCCGCCCAGTGGTAGCGCTTGCGATTTCTCGTATCTCTCCAAGAGATTAGCGTCTGCAAAACAATGGAAACCGGCAACGGCGAGAACCGCAGCAGGCCTTGCGCCTGCTACGGTTGCGTGCGGCTGCTGCCGCGAAGCTCTGCCGAGAGCTCGGCTGCGATCTGGTGCACGATGGCGCCGATCTCCGGCAAGCGCTCGTCCGTCAGCCGATCAGCCATGCCGGATACCGAAACCGCGGCGAAGGGCTCGCTGCAATCGTTGAAGACGACCGCGGCTACGCAGCGCAGGCCAAGCCGCGCCTCTTCATCGTCCACCGCGTAGCCCTGGCGTCGCACGGTCTCCAATTCCCGAAACAGCTCGCCCGGCCGAATGATCGACTTTTCCGTCAGGCGCGGCATGCCGCGACGGCGAATGATCGCGTTGATGTCGGCATCGGAATACGCGGCCAGCACCGCCTTCCCCACACCCGACGCGATCAACGCCACACGTCCGCCGACCTTGGTCAGCGAACGCATGATCTCCCGGCTTTCGATGCGGGATACGACGATGATGGAGTCATCATCGACCACTGCAAGATTTGCGGTTTCCCTGGTCTGGTCGCGCAGCTTGCGTAGATAGGGCAATGCCCGCGCCGAAAAATTGCGCCGGCGCATGAAGGTCGAGCCGACCACGAAGCTTTGCGCGCCGATGTGCCACTTGGACTCCTCGCGATCGAACTGCACGAACCTGCGGTTCTCCAGCGTCGTCAGCAGCCGGTGCGCCGTCGACGGCGGCAGACCGATGCGGATCGCAAGATCGGTCAGCCGATAGCCTTCGTCATCCTCGGCAAGTGCTTCGATGATTTGCAACGCGCGATCGACCGATTGAACGCCGCCGTCTCGCGCGTCGTGATCCGGCTGCGCGCGAATTTCGGGATCGGACGGCTTGCGCCGGATCGGCTCTCTTTTCATCACGACCTGCCCCTAACCGGTTGCGGTTCAGAACGAAATTGCTCGCCGACAACGAGCGTCACAATTGGCATATGGCATACCAAAAGACATCCGAGTCAAGGTAATCAAATTCGAGGATAGGTAAGCATTTTTGCCATTTATCCCGCAAAAAGCATCGATTCTTTTGTTTGACATCTGGGATAATGTATACCACGATTGCTTCTTAACGACCCAATGATGCAACCGGGAGGACCATACCATGTATGTCGGGGACATCCTTCGCGCCAACAGCGCGCACGTGGTGACGATCGGCTCGAGCGAAACCGTGAGCATTGCGGCGAACCTGATGTACGCGAGCAATGTCGGCGCACTCGTGGTCAGGAACGCCTCGCGCAGCGTCGACGCCGCCGTGGTCGGAATGTTCACCGAGCGCGATGTCGTCGCTGTGATCGCCGAGCGCGGAACGGGTGGTCTTGCCGCGAAAGTCGCGCAATTCATTTCGCCGCGGCCGCTGGTTTCCTGCACGTCGCAGGACGCGCTCACCGATGTCGAGCACCTGATGATGCGTCACGACATCCGCCATGTCCCCGTCATCGACAACGGCAGGCTCGTCGGCGTCGTGAGCATGCGGGACATCGGCTTTGCCTTGGAGGAAGCCGCCTGCGCAGCCTGACGGACTTTTCCGAGGCCATTGCCACGCAACCCGGTCCGAGCCGTTGCGGCTCATGCTGTGTCCCTACTCTGCTCGCGAGGATTTCATGAAGGTCTGCATCTACGGCGCCGGTGCCATCGGCGGCTATCTCGGTGTCGAATTTATGCGCGCTGGCGCCGATGTCAGCCTGGTCGCGCGCGGTGCGCACCTCGCCGCGATGCGGCAGAACGGCCTGAAGCTCCTGATCGGCGACGAGGAGCGCGTGGTGCATCCTCGCTGCACCGACAATCCCGCCGAACTCGGCGAGCAGGATTTCGTCATCATCTGCCTCAAGGCGCATTCGATCACCGGCGTCATCGAGCCGATGCGACCGCTGCTGGGTGAGCGGACCCGCATCGTCACCGCCGTCAACGGCATTCCCTATTGGTATTTTTACAAGCACGGCGGACGGCACGAAGGATCGGCGCTCGAGAGCATCGATCCCGGCGGACGGCAGTGGAACGAGCTCGATCCCGCGCGCGCCATCGGCTGCGTGGTCTATCCCGCCACCGAAATCGAGGCGCCCGGCGTGATCCGCCACGTCTACGGCAACAGCTTTCCGCTCGGCGAACCCTCCGGTGAGATCACACCCGATGTCGAGCGGCTTGCCGCCCTGTTCGCGGCAGCGGGCATGAAGGCGCCGGTGCTCGACCGCATCCGCGACGAGATCTGGCTCAAGCTGTGGGGCAATGTCTGCTTCAACCCGATCAGCGCCCTCACCCACGCGACCCTCGACGTGATCTGCACCAATCCCGGCACGCGCGCGCTGTCGAGGGCAATCATGCTGGAGGCCCAGGCGATCGCGGAAAGCCTCGGCGTCAAGTTCCGGGTCGATGTCGAACGCCGCATCGAGGGCGCCCGCAAGGTCGGCGCGCACAAGACCTCGATGCTGCAGGATCTCGAGCGCGGACGGCCCGTCGAGATTGATCCGCTGATCACCGTGGTGCAGGAGATGGGCCGGATGACCGGGATTGCGACGCCCGCGCTCGATGCGGTGCTGGCGCTGGTCGCGCAGCGCAGCAGACTGGCCGGCCTCTATGACGGGGCGGCCGGCGTCGAAGCCCAATCGCTTGCAGTGGCGTGATCGCGATGGCCAATGTAACGCGCTGGGTCCGCTTCCGCCACCGTGCCGAGATCGGCTTCGGGCAACTCACTCCGTCCGGCATCTCCGTGCACGCAGGCGAGATGTTCGGCGAGACACGACCGACCGGACAGACGCTGGCGCTTGACGACGTCGAGCTGCTCGCGCCGACCGAGCCGAGCAAGATCATCGCGCTCTGGAACAATTTCCACGCGCTGGCGGCGAAGTTGAAATCGCCTGAGCCGGCCGAACCGCTGTATTTGTTGAAAGCCCAAACCAGCGTGACCGCACCCGGCGCCGTCATCACGCGCCCCCCGGGCTACGATGGCAAGACGACCTACGAAGGCGAGCTCGGCATCGTCATCGGCAAGAGCTGTACCGCCGTCACCCCCGAACAGGCCGACGCCTTCATCTTCGGCTATACCTGCACCAACGACGTCACCGCCGCCGACATCCTCAATCGCGATCCGACCTTCCCGCAATGGGCGCGGGCCAAGGGTTTTGACGGATATGGCCCGTTCGGCCCCGTCATTGCCTCGGGCCTCGACCCCGCACGCCTCGTGGTGCGCACCATCCTCAATGGCGTGGAGCGCCAGAACTACCCGATTGCAGACATGATCTTCAGCGCGCAGGCGCTGGTCAGCAAGATCTCGCACGACATGACGCTGTTGCCGGGCGACCTGATCTGCTGCGGAACATCGATCGGCGTCGGAGTGATGAAGGAGCCCGTCAACACGGTGACCGTCGCGATCGACGGAATCGGCGAGTTGACCAACGAATTTCGTCAGTAGGCGGCGGCAGAACCATAGCCCGACGCAGCCGGACCCAACGACCAACACCTCTTTTGGGAGCGCACATGATCTCCAGCACGAAACCGGCATCGTCGCCCGGCAGCTTCCGTTGGCTCCAGCTCGCGATCGGCATCGTCTGCATGGCGATGATCGCCAACCTGCAATACGGCTGGACGCTGTTCGTCGATCCGATCGACGCCAAGTTTCACTGGGGCCGTCCGGCGATCCAGCTCGCCTTCACGATCTTCGTGATGACGGAGACATGGCTGGTGCCGGTGGAAGCCTGGTTCGTCGACAAATACGGCCCGCGCATTGTCATCATGTTCGGCGGGCTGATGATCGGATTGGCCTGGGTGCTGAACTCATACGCCTCTTCGCTCGTCATGCTCTATGCGGCGGCGATTGTCGCGGGCATCGGCGCCGGCGCCGTGTACGGCACCTGCGTCGGCAATGCGCTGAAATGGTTTCCGGACCGGCGCGGCCTCGCTGCAGGCGCGACCGCCGCGGGCTTTGGCGCTGGCGCAGCCCTCACCGTCGTGCCGATCGCCAACATGATTGCCACGAGCGGCTACCAGAGCACCTTCCTGACGTTCGGAATCGGGCAAGGCCTCATCGTTCTCCTGCTGGCCTGGTTCGTCCGACCGCCGCATGGCGTCGAGGCCCCCCGGAAGAAGCAACTCAACCTGCCGCAGAGCGCAATCGACTACACGCCGCCGCAGGTCCTGCGCACGCCGATCTTCTGGGTCATGTACCTGGTGTTCGTCATGGTGGCGTCCGGCGGCTTGATGACCGCGGCGCAGATCGGGCCGATCGCCCACGACTTCAAGATCGCGGATACGCCGGTCACGCTGGCGGGCTTCCAGATGGCGGCGCTGACCTTTGCCATCTCGCTCGATCGTGTATTCGACGGTTTCGGCCGTCCGTTCTTCGGCTGGGTCTCCGACACCATCGGCCGCGAGCACACGATGTTCATCGCGTTCGCGACTGCCGCGCTGATGTTGCTGACGCTGTCGACCTACGGCCACATTCCGGTCGTCTTCGTGCTGGCCACGGCGGTCTATTTCGGCGTCTTCGGCGAAATCTACAGCCTGTTCCCGGCGACCTCGGGCGACACCTTCGGCGCCAAATACGCAACCACCAACAACGGCATGCTCTACACCGCCAAGGGCACCGCGGCGCTGCTTGTGCCGCTCGCGAGCATCATCTCCTCACAGCTCGGCTGGCAGGCCGTGTTCATCGTCGCGGTTGCGCTCAATGCCACCGCTGCCCTCACCGCCTTGCTGGTGATCAAGCCGATGCGGCGCGCCTTCATTCTCGGCAGCGAGACGACGGCAAAGGCCGCGATCGCGCCTGCACCTGGCCGGAGCGCGGCGATTGAGCACTGATTGGACCGACCTGCGGGCGCGGACGGCGCTGCGGAAGATCTTCGACGCTGCCATCGCCAGCTGCGATCCAAGGCTAACCATTGCGCGCGCCTTGCTGGCAAAGCCGAAGGGCAGATGCATCGTCGTCGGTGCCGGCAAGGCTTCGGCGGCCATGGCCGCAGGCCTCGACGCGGCCTGGCCTGATGTCGACCTCAGGGGTGTCGTGGTCACGCGCCACGGCCATTCAGTTCCTGCGGGCCGCATCGAGGTACTCGAGGCGTCCCACCCCGTGCCTGATGACACGAGCAATACCGCCGCCCTCCGCATGCTCAGCGCCGTTCAGGGACTTTCCGAGGATGATCTCGTCATCGCCCTGATGTCCGGCGGAGGCTCGGCCCTGATGACCCTGCCCACATCCCCGATGACCCTCGCCGACAAGCAGGCGGTCAACCGGGCCCTGCTCGCAAGCGGCGCCACGATTGCCGAAATGAACGTCGTCCGCAAACATTTGTCCGCGATCAAGGGCGGACGACTGGCGCTCGCCGCCCGCCCCGCCCACGTCACGACGCTGGTGATCTCGGACATTCCCGGCGACGATCCCACAGCGATCGGCTCCGGTCCCTCGCTGCCGGACAGCAGCACCAAAGCCGATGCGCAGGAGATCGTTCGCCGGTTTGCGATCGACCTGCCGGACGCGGCGCGGCTTGTCCTCGCGCAAGCCGACGAGACCCCGAAACCCGGCGAGATCGACGCCGACGTCCGCATCCTTGCCGCGCCGATCCATGCGCTTGACGCTGCGGCAAAGGTAGCGCGGGATGAGGGCCTGACCCCGATCATCCTTGGCGATGCGATCGAAGGCGAGGCACGCGAACTCGGAACCGTGATGGCGGGCATCGCCCGGTCGGTCGCAGGCCATGCGCAGCCCGGCCCTGCCCCTGCCGTGCTGCTCTCCGGCGGCGAGACGACGGTGACGATCGGACGCGGGCCGGCCGGCCGCGGCGGCCGCAACACCGAATTCCTGCTGGGACTTGTCATCGCCTTGTCCGGTACGTCCGATATCTGGGCGATTGCCGGAGACAGCGATGGTATTGATGGAACGGAAGATGCGGCTGGAGCTTTGATCAGTCCGGATACGCTGCGGCGCGCCGCCGCGGGTAGCCTCGACGCACGGGCCTATCTGGCCACCCATGACAGCTACACGTTCTTCGACCGCCTTGGAGACCTCGTGCGCACCGGCCCGACGCTTACCAATGTCAACGATATCCGCGCCGTGCTGATTGCGGCCGGCAAGCCAGCAATGAGGTGACCCATGCGTCGTCATCGACGGGCCAAGATCGTCGCAACCGTCGGCCCTGCCAGCAGCTCCCCCGAAATGCTCAAGGCACTGCTGCTGGCCGGCGTCGATACGTTCCGTCTCAACTTCAGCCACGGAACCCAGAGCGACCACGCAACCATCCATGCCGCGATCCGAAAGCTGGAACAGGACGTCAGCCGGCCGATCGGCATCCTGATGGACCTCCAGGGTCCGAAGATCCGCGTCGGCACCTTGCGCGACGGCAAGATTGTGGTGGCGGCCGGCGAGACCATCCGGTTCGTGCTGTCCGGATCGGAGGGCGACAAAACCTCAATTCCCCTCCCGCATCGGGAAATCTTTGCCGCCGTGGCTCCCGGCCACGACCTTCTGATCGACGATGGCAGGGTTCGGGTTCGCGTTGCCGGGCTCGGTGACGATTTCATCGACGCCAAAGTGATCGTCGGCGGCACGATCTCGAACCACAAGGGCGTCAATCTGCCGGGGACGGTGCTCGATCTTTCGCCACTCACCGCCAAGGACCGCCTCGATCTGGAGTTCGGCCTGAACCTCGGCGTCGATTGGGTCGCCTTGTCGTTCGTGCAGAAGCCCTCCGATATCATCGAGGCGAGAAGTCTGGTCGGCGACCGCGCCGGTCTGATGGCCAAGATCGAGAAACCAGCGGCGCTCGAGCGGATCGACGACATCATCCAGCTGTGCGACGCCATCATGGTGGCGCGGGGTGACCTCGGCGTCGAAATTCCGCATGAGGACGTGCCGGGGCGCCAGAAGGAGCTGGTGCGGGCGTGCCGTCTCGCGGTGAAGCCCGTGATCGTCGCCACGCAAATGCTGGACTCCATGGTCGCCGCGCCGACCCCGACGCGCGCGGAAGTCTCCGACGTTGCGACCGCGATCTACGACGGCGCAGACGCGGTGATGCTGTCGGCGGAATCGGCGACGGGGCGATATCCGCGCGAGGCCGTCGAGATGATGGATCGCATCATCCGCAGCACCGAGCAGCACAAGATGTATCGCTCGATCGTCGAGGCGACCCAGCCCGGCGAAGAGCAAACGCCGCCGCATGCCGTCGCGACGGCTGCCGCCGACCTCGCCTCGGTCATTCACGCCGCGGCCATCGTGGCCTACACCTCGAGCGGCACCACGGCCGCACGCGTCGCCCGCAAGCGGCCGAGCCTGCCGATCCTCGCCATCACCCCAAGCCGCGAAGTATCGCGCCGCCTGTGCCTGCTCTGGGGCGCGCACAGCGTTCTTTCCGACGATGTCCAGAGCTATGAGGAGATGGTCGCGCGCGCGACGGCGCTCGCGCATGCCGAGCAATTCGCATCGAGCCGCGACCTGCTGGTCGTTGTCGCCGGCATTCCCTTTGGGCAGGCGGGAAGCACCAACAACCTGCGGGTCGTATCGCTCCCCTGACTCACGGCATCGCGCCAAACCAGATCACGAGTGCGAACATCACCAACAAGGCGACGGTGATGATCGCTTCGCTCGTAGGTATCCGCTTCATGGGCCGCCTCCGCACGCGGGAGCGAGATGCTGCGACGGGGC
>DASVOL010000266.1:0-3728 GCA_036383375.1 Bradyrhizobium sp.
TGCTTGACGCGTTCGACGAAATTCTCCTCGTTGTAGAGGATGACGTGGTCGCAGCCATTGGCGAGCGCGATATCGGCCTTCGCCTTCGAGCCGACGGTGCCGATGACATGCGCGCCGAGCGCGTGGGCCCACTGGCAGGCCAGCAGCCCGATGCCGCCCGCCGCGGCATGGATCAGCACCCGATGGCCCTGCTCGACCTTGAAGGTCTTGTGCAGGAGGTACCAGACCGTGAGCCCCTTGAGCATCAGGACGGCGCCCTGCTCGTAGGTGATGTGATCGGGCAGTTTGACGAGCTTGTCTGCCGGGATGACGCGCTCGGAGGCGTAACCGCCGAGGTTGTAGTAATAGGCGACGCGATCGCCGGGGTGGAAATTGGTCACCCCTGGGCCGACCGCCAAAACCTCGCCGGCGGCCTCATTGCCGGCGATGAACGGCAGGCCGGGCGCCTTGTAGAGGCCGGTGCGGAAATAGACGTCGATGAAGTTCAGCCCGACCGCATGCTGGCGGATGCGGACCTCGCCGGTCCCCGGCGCCCCCACCTCGACATCCTCATAGGTCAGGACCTCAGGGCCCCCCACCTTGTGCACCCGCACAGCCTTGGTCATGTCGTCGCTCCCTCAGATCTCAGCGTCAGCCGAGCGAATGCCATCGGCACCGGCTTGTCAACCAACCGGCCGGAACCTTGGACTAGCGCGCCGGCCTTTTGCGGTTGCGTTTGGCCAGCACGTTGAACATCTCGACCGCCGCCGAGAATGCGATGGCGAAATAGATGTAGCCGCGCGGGATGTGGAATTTGAAGCCGTCGGCCACCAGCGCCACGCCGATCAGCACCAGAAACGCCAGCGCCAGCATCTTGGTGGTCGGATGCTCCGCGACAAACCGCGCCACCGGTCCCGACGAGACGTACATGATGATGCACGCGATCACGACCGCGGCGATCATGATCTCGATGTCCTGCGCCATGCCGATCGCGGTGATGATCGAATCCAGCGAGAACACCAGGTCGATGATGATGATCTGCACGATCACCCAGAAAAATGCGTTGGGGCTCGGCTTGTCATTCTCCTCGGCGTCACGCGCCTCGACCTCGGCGTGGATCTCGTGGGTCGCCTTCGCAATCAGGAACAGGCCGCCGCCGATCAGGATGATGTCGCGCCACGACAGCGCGACACTCTCGATGGTGATCACCGGCTGCGTCAGCCCGATCAACCAGACCAGGACGCTGAGCAGGATGATGCGGAACACCAGCGCCAGCAGCAGGCCAATCTGCCGCGCGCGGTTGGCCTGCGGCTGCGGAATCCGCGAGACCAGCACCGACAGGAAGATCACGTTGTCGATGCCGAGCACGATCTCGAGCGCAGTCAGGGTCAGCAGCGCCGCCCAGGCCTCGGGGCTGGTGATCAATTGCATCATGCTCTGAAGGCTTTCATCCGGCGGATCAAGGTGTCGCTGCCGACGATGTAGACGGCAATGGCGCAGAGACCGAAGGTGATCGGGGCGCCGACCACGAAATCATTGGCGAGCGTGTACATGCCGAGCAGCGCCCAGGCGCCGAGCAGCCACAGCGTCAGCCAGCGCAGCCGCACCACGCGGAACGGGTGCAGCACGTGGAACGGCGCAAAGGTCAGCACGATCAGCAGCGCGACCACGATCGTTGACAGCACCGGCGGCAAATGCAGCAGGAACAGGTAGAACGCCGCCGCATTCCACAGCGCCGGGAAGCCGCGGAAATGGTTGTCGTCGGCCTTCATGCGGCGGTCGGCGAAATACAGCGCACTGGACACCACGATGCCGATGCCGAGGATCGGCGCGGCCAGCGGCAGCAGCATGCCGCTTGCGGTGATCGCATAGGCCGGCACGAACACATAGGTGACGAAATCGACCACCAGGTCGAGCACCTCGCCCGACCAGTTCGGCTGTAGCCGCACCACGTCGAGCCGGCGCGCCAACGGGCCGTCGATGCCGTCGATGATCAGCGCGACCCCGAGCCAGGCGAACATGTTGGCCCAGTGCTCGCGCACCGCCTCCAGCATCGCCAGCAGCGCGACCCCGGCGCCGAGCGCCGTGAAAATATGAACGGAGAATGCGGCGGTCCGCATCCGTTCTGGCAACGCATCCGGCTGGCTCGAGTGCTCCATCGGCCGAGTGCTATCAGGAATCGACCCCCTTTGCATATGCAGTCTTGCGGCGTTCCGCCGCGCAAACCATTGCAAGGATTCAGTGGTTACCGATGGCTTGAAAATCGGGCCAAGCATGTCAAATGTCCTGATATGACCGACAGCTCCCAGGATTATGACGTTATCGTAATAGGCGGTGGTCCGGCCGGATTGACGGCTGCGATCGCCCTCGCCGACGCCGGCGCGCGGACCGCGCTGTTGGCGCGCCGCGCCCCCTATGCCGACAACCGCACGACCGCGTTGCTCGGCGCCTCGACCGAGATCCTGGAGCGGCTCGATGTCTGGCGGCGCTGCAGCGACAAGGCTGCCACGCTCAAGACCATGCGCCTGGTCGACGACACCGGCCGCCTGATCCGCGCGCCGGAGGTGCGGTTCTCCTCCGAGGAGATCGGCCGCGAGCAGTTCGGCTTCAACATCGACAATCGCTCGCTGGTCGCAGCGCTCGAGGAGCGCGCCGGCGAGATGACCGGACTGACGCGGTTCGACGACGAGGCCGCCTCGGTGCAACCGAATGATGCGGGGGTCACCGTGGTGACGCGGCAGGGCCCGACGTTAGCGGCCCGGCTCGTGGTCGGCGCCGACGGACGCAACTCGCTGTCCCGCGAGGCCGCCGGCATCGAGGTGGTCAGCCGCGAGCTCGGCCAATCCGCCCTCACCTTCAACATCACTCACAGCCGGCCGCACAACAACATCTCGACCGAGTTTCACACCGAGCATGGCCCCTGCGTATTCGTACCGCTCAGCGGCAACCGGAGCAGCGTGGTCTGGGTCTCGGTGCCCAAGGAGGCCGAACGGCTGAAGGCGCTTGGCGACGCCGAATTATCCGATGCGGCCGAGCGGCAGTCGCATTCGATCCTCGGCCGTGTCGAGGTCCAGGGCGGCCGTCACGTGTTTCCGCTCGCGATCGAGCGGCCCCGGCAATTCGCCAAGGACCGGATCGCGCTGGTCGGCGAATCCGCCCATGTGCTGCCGCCGATCGGCGCGCAGGGGCTCAACATGGGGCTGCGCGATGCCGCCGATATCGCCGAGATCACAGGCGAAGCAATCGGCCGCGGCGAGGATCCCGGCGCGCCGAACGTGCTGTCGCGCTACCAGGCGGCACGGCGGCCGGACGTTGCCAGCCGGACCTGGGCGATCGACATCGCCAACCGGTCGCTGCTCAGCGATTTCCTGGGCGTACAGACCGCGCGCGCCGCCGGCCTGCATCTGCTCGGCGCCTTCGGCCCGCTGCGACGGCTCGCGATGCGCGAGGGCCTCGCGCCGTCATGGCGGCGGTAGACCCCTTAAGGAAACACCAGCCGTCCGCTCTGGATGAACCACATCACGCTGGTCAGCGTGACCACAGAGGCGAAGGTGCCGATCAGCACCGCGACCGATGCCGGCTCGATCCAGGTCTCGTTCTGGCGCGCAATCACGAACACGTTGAGCGCCGGCGGCAGCGAGGCCATCAGCACCGCGGTCGCAGCCCACGGCTGCGCGAACGGACCGAACAGCAGCATCAGTCCGAAGGCGAGCAGCGGATGGATCAGAAGCTTGATCGCGACCACGCCG
>DASVOL010000267.1:0-23108 GCA_036383375.1 Bradyrhizobium sp.
TGCACGACCATGTTGATGAAGCCGGCATAGGCGAATACGGCGCCGAGCTCGCGGGCGCCGAAGGCATGCCCGTTCCAGCTGAAGCGCGCCGACAGGAACAGGCCGATCTGCGACAGGAACATCGAATTGACGAAGAAGAACACGATGAGCAGACCGAGTACGCGCCACGCATAGCGTATCCCGACGATCGTGCGCGCCGGCGTCGGCTCCGGCACCCGCTGCTGATAGAGCGGCTCTGCGGCCGGATGGTCCGGCGACAGCAGAACGATCGTGGCTACGATGCTGATCAGCGACAACGCTGCGGCAGCCCATACCGGCGCGGTGTCGCCGTAGTGGACAAGGAGGCCCGACAGCGCGGGGCCGACCAATAGACCGGTCCCGATCGCGCCGCTGGTCATGCCGAGCGCCTGCTTGCGGGCCTGCGGCGCGCTATGCTCGGCCGCATAGGCGTGCGCCACCGAGATGTTGCCGGACGTCAGCCCGTCGATGATGCGGGCCAGGAACACAAGCGTCAGATTGCCCGCGATGGCCAGCAGAACGAAGCCGACACAGGTGCCGATCTGGCTCACCACCAGCACCTTGCGGCGGCCGTAGCGATCGGAGAGTACGCCGACGATCGGGCCGGCGATCAGCTGACAGAGCGCATAGACCGAGATCAGCGCGCCGATCACGAACGGGGTCGCGCCAAGTCGCTGCGAGTAGAACGGCAGCAGCGGCAGGATGATCCCCAATCCCGTCGCATCCACGGCGACGACGATGAAGGTCGGGACCAGCGCCAGGGTGCTGTCGCCCTGAAATTCCCCGCCCGCTCCTGCCGTGGAGCTCGTGCTCATTGCCGCTCGCTCGATCGCTTTTGCGTGATCACCATCGATGTTCCGGGAAATATAGTTGCAGCCTAATAGTTTGTATCCTATCTAATTTGCATGCCTCCTTCGCAATCCCATATCCACGCCGAGATCGGCCGCCTGATCACCAGGCTCGCGCGGATCTGGCGTCGCGAGTCGGATCAGGCGCTGTCCGATCACGGCCTGTCCTACGCGACGGCTATACCGCTGCTGGTGCTGTCGCGGCAGGGTGAGAACGTCCGCCAGGGCGTGCTCGCCGACGAGCTCGGGATCGAGGGGCCTTCGCTGGTGCGGCTGATCGATCTGCTGCAATCCGAAGGCCTGGTCGAGCGTCGCGAGGACCCGACCGATCGGCGCGCCAAGACACTGCATCTCACCGCGGCCGGCGAAGCCAAGGTCGAGGAGACCAACCGGGTGCTGCGCCGCGTGCGGGCCAGCGTGCTCAAGGATATCGGCAGCGAGGAACTTGCGGTAACCTTCGAGACGCTGCAGCGCATCGACGAGCGAGCGAGCCGCCTGCACGACGCCAAGAGCGCTGCAGCCAAGACAGCTTCAGATAAGACCGCTTCAGATAAGACCGCTCCAGAGGCGAAATAGTCATGCGCGCGGAAGAGCCATTCCTGGTCCGCCACGCGGACCTCATCTTCGCGTTGAAGACGTTCGCCGCGTCGATGCTGGCGCTCGTCATCGCATTGGCGATCGATCTGCCGCGGCCCTATTGGGCAATGGCGACGGTCTATATCACGTCGCAGCCGCTGGCCGGCGCGACCAGCTCGAAGGCGTTCTTCCGCGTGATCGGCACCCTGGTCGGCGCGACCATGACGGTCGCCCTGGTGCCGAACCTGATCAATGCGCCGGAGCTATTGTGCCTCGCGATCGCGCTCTGGGTCGGGCTCTGCCTTTATCTGTCGCTGCTCGACGGCACACCGCGCAGCTATGTCTTCATGCTGGGCGGATACACCGTCGCGCTGATCGGCTTCCCATCGGTGGCCGACCCGGGCAGCATCTTCGATGTCGCCTTGGCGCGGGTCGAGGAGATCTCGCTCGGCATCATCTGTGCCAGCCTGGTGTCGACGGTGGTGTTCCCGCGCAGCGTCGCGCCGGCGGTCGGCGGCCGCGTCAGGAGCTGGCTGTCGGATGCGCGCCGCCTGTCCCGCGATGTGCTGATCGATCACGGGACCAGCGAGACGCGCCGGGCCCAGCGCCTTCGCCTTGCGACCGACATCGTCGAAATCGATACGCTGGCAACCCATGTCGCCTATGACCGGCTGGCCGACGCCGGCACCGTGCGCGGCCTCGGCGAGATCCGGCTGCGCATGCTGATGCTGTTGCCGATCATCACGTCGATCGAAGACCGGCTTGCCGGGCTCGGCGAAGCGGCGGTGCAAAGGCAGCCGGAGCTGCGGCACCTGATCGGCGATCTCGCCGCCTGGATCGTGGACGAGGATCGCCAGCGGCAATCCGGCGATGAGATCCGCGCTGCGATCGCCGCGCGGCAATCAGCCCTGGACGGCCTCGCGCCGCGTGAGCGCATCATCACGATCAGCCTGCTGCTTCGGCTCCGCGATCTCGTCGACATCTCGGCCGACTGCCGCGCAATCGGCGATGCGATTGCCGCGGGTAAGGATATCTCCGCCGTCCCGCTGGCGTTCCACCCGGAGGCGGGGGCCGCGCCGGTCCGTCATCGCGACCACGGCATGGCACTATGGTCGGCCGCGGGGGCGGCGGTCGCCATCCTGATCTGCTGCGGGCTGTGGATTGCGACCGGCTGGGCCGACGGCGCCTCGGCGCCGATGATGGCGGCGGTCGCCTGCTCGTTCTTCGCTGCGCAAGACGAGCCGGCGCGCAGCATCCGGGCCTTCGGCCTGTTCTCGCTGGTCGCGATCGTCGTCGTCGCGATCTATCAGTTCGCGCTGGTGCCGGGCATCTCCCATGTCGAGGTCCTGATCGCCGCGCTGGCGCCGACCTTCCTGATATACGGCTTCCTGATCGCACGGCCGAAAACCGCGCCGATCGGCATGGCGCTCGCCGCCAACACCGCGACGCTGCTGGCGCTGCAATCAACTTACAGCGCCGATTTTGCCGGTTTCGCCAACACGTCGGTCGCCTTCTTCCTCGGTGTCGTCATCGCCGAGATCGTGACGCGGGTCGCGCGCGGCGTCGGCGCCGAATGGATCGCCAAGCGGCTGATGACGTCGGGCTGGCAGACGCTCGCGGTCGCGGCCGAGCGGCGCGGCCACGGCGATCGTGCGCAATTTGCCGGCCTGATGCTGCATCGGCTGGGTCTCCTGGTGCAGCGCATCGCCTTCATCTCCGAGAGCGACCGCCGCGACGCCGACAGCCTGGTTCAGCTGCGCATCGGGCTCAACATCATCGACCTCAGGCGGGCGCGTTACGGCCTCGTCGCATCGACCGTGCATGCCATCGACGACATGCTGGACGACCTCGCGGCGGCATTTCGCGCCCATGCGGACGAGGCCATGCCGGCCGAACTGCTGTCATGCATCGACGCGGCGGTGACCGCGGTCGTCAAGGATCCCAATGAGCGCGCACGGGACGATGCATTGCTCGGCCTCGTCGGCATCCGCCGCGGCCTGTTTCCGGATGCGCCTGCGTATCGATCGCAGCCCGAGGAGAGTTTTGCTGCATGAGATATGAGCTCGACATCTACGGTGTCCTGGTCCCGGCGCTGCTGCTGTGGCTGATCGTTGCCTATGCGCTGAGCGCGGTGGCGAGCCGGATCATGCAGCGCTTCGGGCTCTACCGGCTGGTCTGGCATCGCGCGCTGTTCAATTTCGCCCTGTACGTATGCCTGCTCGGCGTCGTCGTCTATCTTTCGGAGTTTCTGCCATGAAGGGGAATTTCGCCTGGCTCGGCCGGGTTGCATTGACCGCGATCGCGCTCGTTGCCGCGTTCGCCGTCGGCCGCGCGCTGTGGGTCTACTACATGGAGTCGCCGTGGACTCGCGACGGCAGGGTTCGCGCCGATGTGGTGCAGGTTGCTCCCGACGTCTCCGGCTTCGTCACCGACGTGCTGGTCAAGGACAATCAGCAAGTGCATCGCGGCGATATCCTGTTCCGGATCGATCGCGCACGCTTTGCCCTCGCCTTGCAGCAGGCCGACGCTGCGGTCGCCGGCCATCGCGCGACGCTGGATCAGGCCGAGTCCGACCTCAAGCGCTACAGCGCGCTGACCACCGATGCGGTGTCGCAGCAGAAGCAGGAGCAGGTCCTGGCCACGCAGCTTCAGGCCAAGGCCGCCTATGACCAGTCGGTCGCCGATCGCGCGGTGGCACAGCTCAACCTCGACCGCAGCGAGGTCCATGCATCCGTCAACGGCACCATCACCAACATGGACCTGCGGCCCGGCGCCTACGTCACCGCCGGCAAGGGCGTGATGGCGCTGGTCGACACCGATACGCTGCATGTCGAGGGTTATTTCGAGGAGACCAAGCTCGCGCGCATTCGCGTCGGCGACAAGGCGCAGGTCCGCCTGATGGGTGAGCCGGTCCGGCTCACCGGACATGTCGAGAGCATTGCAGCCGGCATCGCGGACCGTGATCGCACGGACGGCGCGAACCTGCTCGCAAACGTCAATCCGACCTTCAGCTGGGTTCGGCTCGCGCAGCGCGTTCCCGTTCGCATCACGCTGGATAAGCTGCCGGACCGCATCGCGCTGGTCGCCGGCCGTTCGGCGACGGTCGAGATCATGGATTAGCGCACGCCATAGCGCGTGAAGTCGGCGCCGATGCTGCCCTGGATCGCCTTGGCCGCCGCGATGTCGACATTGCCGCCGGCCTTGTCGCCCCGTTTCAGCTTGGCCAGCCCGCGGCCGTAGAGCGCGCTGGCCAGTTTCGGATCGATGCGAAGTGCGGAGCTGTAGTCGTCGATCGCCGCACCAAGCTCGCCCGTCTTCAGGTAGATCAGGCCACGCGAGTCGTAGGTCGCGGCGTTGGTCGGCCCCGATTGAAGGGCCTTGTTGCAATCCTCCAGCGCCGCCTGTAGCTCGCCGAGGATGGCCCGGCTCCAGCAGCGCCCATTCCACACGCCATCCAGGTTCGGCTCGAGGCGAATCGCCTGATCGTAATCCTGCGCCGCGCGGGCATAATCATTTTTCCTCAGAAAGACGCGCGCGCGGTTGGCAAAGGCCTCGCCGTAGTTCGGGTTGAGCTTGATGGCCTGATCGAAAGCCTCGGTCGCGCGGTCGTAGTCGCGCTTCTTGAAGTAAACCACGCCGCGGTTGTTGAACGGCTTGATGTAGGTGGGATTGAGCTCGATCGATCGATCAAAATCCCGGATGGCACGATCGTAGTCTCCCTTGGCGACATAGGCGTTGCCGCGATTGTTGTAGGCGATCGCAAGGCCGGCAGGCGTCATGTCCTGCTCCGCGTCGATCAGGGTCGTGCACGCGTCGACACGCGCGTCGGCGGGCGTATGGTTGAGGCCGCTGCACGATCCGATGTCCCTGAGGTAACCGCCCTTCGGCTTTGCGCTTTGCGCGACCGCCGTCGATTCCAGCAACAGCAGGATGAAGACCGCCGCCAGGCCACCACTCGCACCGGTACCTGCACGAGGCTTCATGTCGGGCTCCGGTTTTGACGACGCGCGGTCGCCGATCTCCGCGAGTGACCGCTCGAGACCAACGCGCGCTCGCCTAGCATCCTCGACAGATGTGCGGGTTGAACTTGTGATAGATATTTTGCTCGGGTTGCGGCGTCACGCGCGTCGCGGGCTTTCTCAGCAGCTTGCTCTTGCCCTCTTCAACGAGCGTCGCGAACCTGACCGTTCCATCGTCGGATATCTCGATGCGTGGCGTGGTGCCTCGAATTCCCATCGTCGCGGCGGGCGTGTCGATCTTCATGTCGCCGGTCTTCGCGATATTGCCGGCAACGAAGGTGAACGTGCCATTGGCCAATTTGAACAGGGTCGAATTCGACTTGCCGTTGGGGTCGTACACGAACTCGGTCATCGTCATCTTGGCGTTGCTCGACAGATTGAACGAGGTGCCGTCGGTGAAGTTGATCGCGACCCGTCCATCGGCTCCGGTCTGCACCACGTCGCCCATATAGACGGAGTCGCCGACCTTGGCCTGGGGCAACTGATCAGACAGCGCGGCCTGAACGACGACCGAGCTCGGATGTTCGATCGTGACCGCACCGGTGGCCGCCACGACTTTCCCGATGAAGTTCGCTGAAGAGTTCTGAATCGCGGGCTGCGCCGGCTCGGTCTGCGCTTGCACCGGGCCAGAGGTCAATGTGACGAGCGTGAAAACGATGCCAGTGAGCAATTGGACAATGAAACGGATACGCACGATCCCCTCCCTTTCGAGAAGATCTTGTCGTGTCGCGGCGCGGTGGAAACGTGGGCCGCCGGGCCGAGACCGCAGGACCTTGAGTGCCAAACGAGTTGCTGCAAACAGGCCTAAAGGCCTGACGTAGCTCGAATAAAAATTAATATGTGGACAATCTGCACCGTAATTATACTATCATTTTAGTGGGGTTGCACCCGGCGATTAAGGACAGCAGTTCTGCCTTTTTCGAGGTCGCTGGTGCAGCACTGGAATTCCATTTGCACTACCGAATTTAGTTTCAATCAGGACGTTTCGGCGGACAAGCCTATGGCTGCTGGTGCGGGGATTTTTTACCTCGTGGCGCGAGCAAGCCAGACCAAAAAAACTGCGGCACCACCCTCTGCCTGAACTGTTCAGCAGGCGAAAAGCCAATGTCAGTTGCGTCCGGCGTCGCGTTCGGGGACGCGTGCACGGCCGTTTTAGGCCGCCTGCCCCGAGTGGTTGGCATCGTTCAGACGGCGATCGGCCGCAGCACAGTCGTGCGTGCGGGCGGCATCGCCAGCCTGATGATGGCCGGCGATCCGATTCACCAGGGTGACATCATCGAGATCGCAGCCGGCGGGCGGACCGAGATCCGCTTGCTTGACGGCACGGTGCTCAATCTGCCGGCGGGCACCCGGCTGGAGCTGGGCAGTTTTGCGCAGGACTGCAGCGGCAGCTTGGGCCTGTTCGCAAGAACCAAAAGCGTCTTCCGCTTGATTGGCAGCCGGCTGGCAGGGTCAAGCGTCCTCACCGCGGACACGCCTGTTGGCACCATTCGGGCCAGCGGCCTCGGCATGCTCACATTCGCGGCGCTGACCCTCTCGCTCCTGGAGAACGCGCGGGCTGCGGAGCCGAACGTCACGTTCCTGGATGACGACACCATCAACTACAAGGACCTCCACCACGGTGTGTTCGAGCTGGTGACCAAGGAGGCGATCCCCAGACACATCGTCGTCGACGATCCCGGCGTGACGGTCATCTTGAGCCCCAGAGGGTCGTCGGTCGGGGTGAACCAGGTCACGAACAGCCCGTCCCACATGGAGGAGTTGCGGGACGCCCAGCAGCAGACGCTCGGCAACTACGCGAAGGGAGTTTGGGCCAAAGGGTCCGGCATGCCAACCCAGGATGGGTCGTCGCTGCTGCAGCCGATCAATTTTTCCGAGCCAGACCCGCCTCTGGTGCCAAATCAGCTCGGGCCGCTACCGGAGACTATCCTCCCGTTCATCGTCGTCTTCCCGCCGGAGCCGCTCAGGCTGACCTTCGGAGAGCCGCCGCCCCTGACGTTGAACGAGAGGCATCTGACGGCGACGGCGCTCGACGACCACATCGCCGGCTCGTCGCCGAACGCGGCGCTGACGACGACGTCAGGCAGCTTCGCGCTGATGTTCGCCAACCCACAGGACGCGGCGGGGGCGACGGTCAGCTACGCATTGACGATCGCCGGCGGCAACGGCGCGGCGTCCGGGGTTATCGATTCGCACACCGGCCTGCCTGACGTTCTGGTTCTGAACGGCAACACCATCGAAGGCCGCGTCGGCGCGACGGACGGGACGATCGCATTCACCATCGTGCTCGATCCGGCGACCGCGTTTGTGACGTTCACCGAGTACCGGGCGGCGTCACGGCCGCCCGGCACCAGCACGGACGACAGCGATACGGTGTCGCTGGCGGCGGGCGTCATATTCCTCGTTGCGTCCGTGGTGAAGGGCGACCAGTCCCTGGCATTGGCCCTCGATCTCGGCACCAAATTGGTTGTCATCGAAGATGACCCGAGCATCAGCGCCAGTGGAATCGGCCCTCCACTGTTGCTGAGCGAGACGCATCTGACGGCAACGGTGCTGGACGACAACATCGCCGGCTCTGCGCCGGATGCGGCGTTGACGACGACGTCTGCCGACTTCTCGACCGCATTCAGCCCGGTTCAAGGCGCGGATGGCGCGACGGTTAGCTATGCGTTGGCGATCACCGGCGGTGATGGCGCAGCCTCTGGCCTGATCGACTCGCACACCGGCCTTGCCGACGTGCTAATTCTGAACGGCAACACGATCGAAGGCCATGTCGGCACGGTCGGCGGCACGCTGGCGTTCACGATCTCGGTCAACCCGGTCACCGGGCTCGTGACCTTTACCGAATACCGAGCGGTGAGGCAGCCGTTCGGCACCGATCCGGACAGCGGCGAAGCCGTGGCCCTGGCGGGTGGAATCGTCAGCTTGACTGCAACCATCACGGACAGGGACGGCGACTTCCAGAGCGCGAGCATCGATCTCGGCAGCAGGCTGAGCATCAGCGACGACGGTCCGGCGATCAGGGCCAATGGCATGACGCCGTCGCTGACACTCAGTGAGAGCCACCTGACCGCAACGGCGCTGGACGACAACATTCCGGGCTCTGCCCCGAATGCGAGCCTGACGACGACCTCAGCCGATTTCTCAGCCGCGTTCAGTTCGGTGCAGGGCGCGGACGGCGCGACGATCAGTTATGCGCTGACGATCACCGGCGGCAACGGCGCCGCTTCAGGTCTGATCGACGCCCATACCGGCCTTGCCGACGTATTGGTTCTGAACGGCAATACCATCGAAGGCCATGTCGGCACGACCACGGGCACGCTGGCGTTCAGCATTACGCTTGATCCATTCACGGGGCAGGTGACCTTCACCGAGTACCGTGCCGTGAAGCAGCAAGCCGACGCAGAAGCCAGCACGTTGAGCGCCGGAATTGTCGGCCTGATTGCCATCATCACGGACAACGACGGAGACCGTGAGAGCGCCAGCCTTGATCTCGGAAAGCAGCTCTCGATCACAGGCGATAACCCGAGCATCAACACCAACGGCTCCTCCCCCGCCCTGACGCTGAGCGAGACACACCTGACGGCAACGGCATTCGACGACAATATCGCAGGCTCGGCGCCGAACGCGGCATTGACGACGACCTCCGCCAACTTCTCGACGGCCTTCACGTCGGTTCAAGGCGCGAACGGCGCGTCGATCGGCTACGCGCTGACGATCACGGGCGGCAACGGTGCTGCTTCGGGCCTGACCGACTCGCATACCGGCCTCGGAGACGTGCTGGTTCTGAACGGCAACACCGTCGAAGGACATGTCGGAGGGATTGGCGGCACGCTGGCCTTCACCATCACGGTTGATCCGTCCACCGGACTCGTGACCTTCACCGAATATCGGGCGGTGACGCAGCCGCTTGCCACCAGCCCGGACAGCGGCGAAGGCATCACGCTGGGCGCCGGGCTCGTGAACCTGGTCGCGACCATCACCGATAATGACGGCAATTTCCAAAGCGCGAGCCTTGATCTCGGCATCCAATTGACGATTACGGACGACGGCCCGAGCATCAAGGCCAACGGCGCCACCCCATCGCTGTCGCTGAGCGAAACGCATCTGACGGCGACGGTGCTCGACGACGAGATCGCCGGTTCCGAGCCGAACGCGCCGCTGACGACGACATCCGCCGACTTCTCGACGGCGTTCACCTCGGTTCAAGGTGCGGACGGGGCCACGATCGCCTACGCGCTGACGATCGCCGGCGGCAACGGTACTGCTTCGGGCCTGACCGACTCGCATACCGGCCTCGGAGACGTGCTGGTCCTGAACGGCAACACGATCGAGGGCCACGTCGGCGCAATCAACGGCACGCTGGCGTTCACCATCACGGTTGATCCGGCGACCGGGCTCGTGACCTTTACCGAGTACCGGGCGGTGATACAGCCGCTCGGCACCAGCCCTGATACCGGCGAAGGCGTGACGCTGGCGGCGGGCATCGTCGGCCTGACCGCAACGATCACGGACAAGGATGGCGACTTCCAGAGCGCGAGCCTCGACCTCGGCACCCAATTGACGATCACGGACGACGGCCCGAGCATCAAGGCAAATGGCGCGACGCCATCGCTATCGTTGAGCGAGACGCATCTGACGGCAACAGTGTTCGATGACAATATCGCGGGCTCGGTGCCGAACGCGTCGCTGACGACGACATCGGCCGATTTCTCGACGGCGTTCACCTCGGTTCAAGGCGCAGACGGCGCGACCATCAGCTACGCCCTCTCGATCACCGGCGGCAACGGCACCGCGTCGGGGCTGGTCGATTCGCACACCGGGCTCGCCGACCTGCTGGTTCTCAACGGCGACACGATCGAGGGCCATGTCGGCACAATCGACGGCACATTGGCGTTCACCATCGCGATCGATCCAGCAACCGGGCTTGTCACCTTCACCGAGTATCGCGCGGTGAAGCAGCCGCTCGGCACCAGCCCGGATATGGGCGAAGGCGTGACGCTCGGGGCGAGCCTGGTCAACCTGGTTGCAACCATCACGGACAAGGACGGCGACTTCCAGAGCGCGAGCCTCGACCTCGGCAAGCAGCTGACCATCACCGACGACGGCCCGAGCATCGCGGCAAACGGCGCGACGCCATCGCTCACCTTGAGCGAGACGCATCTGACCGCGACGGCGCTGGACGACAACACCGCAGGTACCGCACCGGACGCCTCGCTGACCACGACATCAGCCGATTTCTCGACGGCCTTCACGTCGGTTCAAGGTGCGGACGGCGCCTCGATCGGCTATGCGCTGACGATTTCCGGCGGTGATGGAACCCTGTCCGGTTTGGTCGACTCGCACACCGGCCTCGCCGACGTACTGGTCCAGAACGGTGACACCATCGAGGGCCATGTCGGCGCAACCAACGGGACGCTGGCATTCACCATCGAAGTCGACCCGACGACCGGGCTCGTGACCTTCACCGAACTCCGCGCGGTGACGCAGCCCCTCGGCACCAACCCGGATACCGGCGAAGGTGTGGCCCTTACCGCCGGGACTGTCCACTTGGTTGCAACCATCACCGACAAGGATGGCGACTTCCAGAGCGCGAGCCTTGATCTCGGCAAGCAATTGACGATCACGGACGACGGCCCGACGATCGGCGGCTTCCCGGAGACCGCCATCACCGGGCAGGACAATCAGGTCGCGACCGGCACTTACCATGTCAATTTCGGCGCGGATGGCGATGGCGGGATGCAAGTTGCCGTCCACAACGGCGCGGTCGGGAGCACGGGATACGATCTGGCCACATCCGACCTCGGCAGCGGCATCAGTTCGGTTCATGTCACCGGAAATGGCGACGACTACACGTTCTACTATTCGACCCATGCGGTAAGCGGCGGCGTCGAAATGGACGCCTACCTCGCGGATTCGGGCGGTACGCTGACCGATCCGTATTTCACCCTGCTCATCAATCCGAACGGGACCTTCTCCTTTGATATCGAGAGCGTCGACGTGCTGAAGCAGGTGACCGTGACCGGCTCCACGTTCGGCGCCTCGGGCGGCGGCACACCGTCGCTGACCGCTCCGGACGGAGAGCTTCTGATCACCGGATCCGACAACAGCGGTCATCCCATCGATGTCAAGGCATCGAACAATGGCATTGCGGTCGGCGATACCGGGTTGAGCATGGATCCCAACGAGCAGTTGAACCTCTCGTTCTCCAACGACCAGCCGCAGATCAGCTTCATGCTGACCCAATGGCAGGGCAACGGCACGGCGGGCGTGGTCTTCAAGGTTCTGGACGGCAGCACCGACGTGCACGACTTCAGCATCGACGTTCCGAAACCACATAGCGGCAACGCCACCGTCGTCGTGCAGGAAACCTCGGATGCTTCGCTGATCAACACCTCGGCCTTCGACAGCTCGACGTCGACCTACACGCTGTACGTTGGAAAGGAGTTCAATCTGGTCCAGGTCGACTACGACCAGGCGACCAGCGGAAACACCACCTTCACGGTCAACAACATCACCTATAACGAGAAGACGACCATCCCGAGCACCGACCTGCTGTTCGATGTGTCTGCGATGGACAAGGACGGCGATTCGGCCGCGACCAGCCTTCAGGTCGATATTCAGGGGGTCACGACCGGGGACGCGGCCGTGATGGCCGGTACGAATCTCCTGCCAGACCCGGTTACGCACGTGCAACACGATCTGATCATGTAAGGGCCCTGAAGCCTGGTGAAGATCCTGGCCCGCGTCGGACGTTGACGCGGGCCAGGATCGTTTCTCGGATCAGTGCCAGCCTTCGCCGGCCTTCAGCGCCGCCGAGAGGCTGCGCACCGGGCGCGTCACCAGCGGATCGAGATCGAAGCGCTTTTCGAGCATCCGGAGGATCGACGTGGTGTCGAAGTCCTCATGGGCGACGCCCGACTTGTTGAAGCGCTTGGCGATCAGCAGCGCCGGAATGCGGGTGCCTGGGCCCCACTGGTCCGCGGCCTTGGCTTCAGCGCCATGACGGTTGAACGGCGGGGGCGGAACGTGGTCCCACTGTCCACCGAACTCGTCATAGGTGATGACGATCAGCGTGTCCCTGCCATCCGGCCCTTCGACGATCGCCTTGACGAGATCGACGAGATGCTGGCTGCCTTCGGATTCGCTGGTGTAGCCGGGATGCTCGTTCTCCTCGCCGATCGGCTTGATGAAGCTGACCTGCTTCAGCCGGCCGTTCTTGGCCGCCTGGATGAACTCCGCCTCGTCCTTCAGGTGATCCCTGCGAGCCTGCGTTCCCGGCGCGTAGCTTGCGAAGTAGTTGAGCGCCTGATGGTGGAACTGGAAATCCACATCGGGGCAGTTCGGGAACACCGCCGTCGAGACATGGTTCGGATCGGTGCAGGTCGTGCCGTTGCCGTTGGTCCAGCCGGACGCGCCGACATCGCCGTTGGCGTTCGACCAGCCACCTGAATACCAGGCCCAGTCGACATGCTTGGCCGACAGCCGATCGCCGATGTTTGGCGTGTGCAGCGGCGGCAGGCGCTTGATGTCCGGGGTGCCCGGCGAATAGGGCTGATAGGTCGGCTGCGTGGTGTTGACCGCGAAGTCGCCGCAGGCAAGGCCAGCCGGCAGGCCGGGCTGGTTGCATTTTGCGGTCAGCTGCGCGTCCTTCACGGTCGAGACCGGCGTGTAGAGCGGCGTGCTGGTCGGCATGCCGTTGGCATCGACGATCGCGTGGAAGTCGTTGGCGCTGCCGTCGTTCAAGGCGCCGACGAATTGCGGTGCCGCAGCCGCGACCAGGAACTGGTGGTTGAGGAACGAACCGCCGAACGCGCCCTGGAAGAAGCTGTCGGCGATCACGTAGTTCGGCGCGCCGTGGCCGTGCAGATAGGTGTAGATCGGCAGTTTCTTAGTGTCGTAGTAGCCCATAACAAGACCGGCGGCGTCGCTGCCGGTCATGTAGCGGTTCTGCCGGCCGCCGTTGAGCTGGTACTGCTCGCTGTAGAAGCGATGCACGATATCCTCGGTGCAGCCGCCGGGCGAGCCGGTGCCGTTGAGGAAGCCGTGCGCCGCGAAAGCGCCGAGCGGCTTCGGACAGGTGGTCGCCGAGGTCGGAATGAAGTCGTTGATCTCGAACGGCTTGTTCTTGAAGGCGCTGAGGATCGCGACCGAGCCCGTGTTGTCGGTGCAGGTCGTCGGCTGCGGCGACGGAGAGGTCAGGTTGACGTCATTCTGCAACAGGCAGCCATAGACGGTCTGGTTGTCCTGCCGGACCTGCAGCGTATGGGCCTGATCGGCGTCGGAGGTACCGTTGATCCGGTCACGGCCGACATCGCCCCAGTGTCCGTAGAGGTTATCGAAGCTGTGGTTCTCCTGGTAGATGACGACGATGTGCTTGTACTGATGCACACCTTCATGGCCGCGGTCGCGCAGGTCACGCAGTTCGTCCCTGACCTCGTGCTTGAACTCGTCAATGATCTTTTCGACCAAATTCTCGGCCTTTGCCACCGGTGAGATGGCAACGGCGCCAGCAACAATCGCGAGCGCCGGAATGGCTCCCCAAAGCCGCATAGTGCTCTCCTGATTTCAGAAAGAAATAGAAATGGAGTTACACGCTATGCAAAACACATTTCGCCGGGATGACCGTTTTTCGACGTGCGCACAAACGCGTGAAAAGAGCGCATGCGCCGACGCGTTTTTCGTTCTGTCACACGCAGGCTGGCTTGTGTTTCGTTGACCGATCGTCATCAAACCGCAATCAACGATCGTCTATCCAAACAGATGGTCATTGATCCTGCCGACAGGAAACTGTCACGTCCGTGACATCTTCCGGCGTAGGGCAGCGCAAATGCATTGTGACGGGGGCGTTTTCTCGCAATGGCTTGGGATATTCTGGCGTCCGGTACCGGAAAACGTCGCGCGGCATCCTCCGATCTTGGCGTCACGGCATCAGTCGCGCTGCTGACGCTCGTCGTCACGTTCCTGCCGTTGCGCGCGACGGCATTCCCGCTCGGCGGCGACCAGACCGTGCTGCCGGCTGGCACCGAGCTGTCCGAGGAAGCGCTGGCGCGGCCGCGCGAAATCTTTCACTCCGAAGCCATGGGCGGGCGAAAGTCCTATCTGGTCAATCTCGGCGATCTCGCGTTTAATTCGCCTTCCATCCTCGGCGGCAAGGCCCGCCAGGCCGAGATGAGCTGCGGCACCTGTCACGTCAACGGCGCATCGAACCCGAAATTGTTCGTTCCGGGCATATCCTCCCGCCCCGGCACCTTCGACACCACCAGTCTTGTCTTCAACGCCAAGACGTTCAACAGCATCCTCGATCCGGTCAGGATTCCGAGCCTGCGGGGCGCCCGCTTCCTCGCGCCTTACGGACATGACGGGCGCATGACCTCGCTGCGCGACTTCGTGTATAATGTCATCGTCAATGAGTTTTCCGGGCCGCGGCCGAGCGATGCGGTTCTCGACGGCCTTGTCGCCTACATCAACGATATCGATTTCCTTCCCAATCCGAAGATTGCGCCCGGCGGCCGGCTTGCCGCACAGGCCAGTGTCGAGGAACGGCGCGGCGAGGCGCTGTTCTTCAAGCCATTCCCGAAGCAGGCCGAGCTGAGCTGCGCCGCCTGTCATATTCCGGCCGGAACCTTCAACGACCAGCTGCGTCACGACGTCGGATCAGGCGGACTGATCAAGACCCCTACCCTGCTCAACGCCAATTTCAACGCGCCGTACTTTCACGACGGGCGTTACGACACCTATGAAGAAGTGGTCGGCCACTTCGATCGCGTATTCGACCTCGAATTGTCGACCCAGGACACGCAGGACCTCGTGGCCTATCTGAATGCGGTCGGCGATGGCGAGCGTGCCTTCGACAAGGACGGCGTCGTGCTCCGGATGAAGGAAGTGCTGGAGCTTTCGAGCGTGCTCGAGGTCGCGATCCCGGCCGCCGACACCGCGGTAGTCTCGCTGGCTGTGACCGGGGTGGGCGCCGAACTGCGCGAATTGGCCGAGCACATCCCTGACATCAGGAGCAGCTCGATCGGCGGCAAGGACGAGCGGCTCGCCGCGCGCGCGATCCTGAAGGATCTCGTTGTGACCTTGCGCCGTATCGACCTCGAGGTTGGAGCCGGGCGGATCGACGAAGCGATGGCGGAATACGGCAAGTTTGCCCAGCTGGTGAATTTCGACGTTCCGGTCGCCCTGAAGAAGGCCGAGCCCTGGTCCCTCTTCAATAGCGGCGTGCATCAATCGCACTACACGGCGCTCGGCCGGATGCTGCCGGTCACGAGCCGGCAGCCGCAGTAGCACAAGCGCCTACTGCGAGGCCGGCGGCGCAACCCATACATCGCTCTGCTGGATCCGGCGGATCAGCGCTTGCGGGTCGAACTTGCGCAGACCTGCGGGAATTTCGAAGATTTGCGCCGGCTGCGGCTCGTCGCGGATGTGATCGGCGACGATCACCGTCCCATCAGCGGTCTTGATCTGCACCGGAAACCCGCGCCCGCGGTCGACCCAGCCAACAAAGCTCAAGCCGGGCGGTGCCGCTACGCGATAGATATCGGTGTTGCGCCCCGCGATTGCCTCTTCTCCATCGCGCTCGCAGTGCCATGTCGCGAGATCGACCGCCTCGGAGAGCTGCGCCATCGCCAGCCATTGCCGGCAGGGATCGCTCGGGTCGACCGGGACGAACAGCTGGGTGAGCGGGCTCGATTGCATGGCCTTCATATAGACGTGCGCGGCCGGGCGGACGAAATAGGCAGCGGGCTTGGCGGTATCGAGCAGAAAGAAGCCATCGGGCAGCGCGGTCGGCTCGATTCGCGCTTTTCGGTCCGAGACCCGCAGCGTTCCCATGGCCGTCACCGTATCGTCCTTCCGCGCGAGGAGGTCGGCGGAAAACTGCTGCGCCGCCGCCGGCACTGCTGCGTCGGTCAGGATGGCCATTGCGAACAGGCAGGCCATGACGCTCCTGCTGCCCTTCGACATCCTCTTGCTTGTCTTCTTGCACGTCGTCTCGTCGCGCTTCATCGCATATCCCTGGTCGGTCAGCAGGCAGGCAGGACATGACAGCGCCGACCGAACCAATGGTTCGATCGGCGCCGATCTCAGTTCAAGATCAAGACCTCGTCGTGGACGAGAGCTCGATCACTCGGTGTAGGACAAATTGACCGGCTTGCTGAAGTCGAACGCGTCGAACAGGTCAGACAGTGCCGGGCTGTTGGTCGGGACATACTCGTTGTTCTTCGAGTAGGTCGGGTTCGGCAGGTTGTCGCGGCTGCGGTGCGTGAGCGGCTCGAGAGCCCAGTTGCGCTCAATGAACTTCAGCAGCGAAACGTGGTCGGCGTAGTTGTGGTTGACCTTGCCGCCCGTCGAATACGGCGAGAGGATCAGGGTCGGAATACGCGGTCCGTCGCCGAAGAAGTCGATCGACTGCGTATAACCGGAGTCCCAGTAGCCGCCGGCTTCGTCCCAGGTGATGAAGACGGCGGTGTCAGCCTTCAGCTCCGGGTTGTTGTCCAGCGCGTTGAGCACGTTTAGGACATAGGCCTCGAACAGATCAACCTTCGAGCTCTGCGGATGACCGTCGAGCAGGCCGTCCGGCTTGCCGAACGACACGGCGGGCAGCGTGTTGTGCTGGATCGCCGTGATCAGATCCGCCGTGTCCTTCATGTGAGCCTGACGCACGGTCGCATTGGCCATGATCGAGGTCGCATACTGGAACGGATTGCAGATCTGGCAGTAGGCAACACCGAGCGCGTGCGCCGGATCGGCGACCGCAGCGGCGCTGAGGTTGGGGTTCGAGGGGTTGGCGGCAACCGCGGCATTGGAAAGCGCCACGGCGTCGTTGAACGCACCACCATAGAACGCCCAGGTGATGTTCTTCTCGATCAGAGCGTCACCGATCGTGCGAACCGACGACGGCGGGACGTTGTTGCCGCCCGACAGCGCGCCGTTCGGCAGATAGCCCGGATTGACGTTGTTGAGCATGTAGTAGTGGTTGGGCTTGCAGTTCGGCTCCGCCGCGTACGGCAGATTGTTGAGGTAGGTGACGATCGGCTTCACGCCGGGCTGGAACACGTCCGAGCAATTGCTCCAATTGCCGTCGACGGTGTAGCGGTTCACCGAGCCCGCAACCGGATTCGGGTTGGCGATCAGGTTAGCCGGCGGCGTCACCGGATTGCCCTTGCCGTCGCTCCAGAAGGCCGCATCGCCGGTCCCGAGCATGAAGTGGTTCGCGCCGGTACCGCCGTGGAACGACTGGTGGAAGTTGTCGCTCAGCGTGAAGCGGTCGGCGAGCATCTTCAGGATCGGAGCCTGACCCTGCTGGGCATTGTAGAAGCCCATCGAGTTGGCCATGCTCTTGTTGGACGCCGAATAGGTCGCCATCACGAACGGAAACAAATCGTTCTGGCAGCCCGAATTGTTCTTCTTGGTGGCGTTGGCGGCGTTGCAATCTTCCTGCTGCCAATCCTGATAGAAGCGATGGGTCGAGTCGCCGGTGTAGTCGTCGTCGCTGATCTGCTCGCCCTGCAGCTGGAACGGTCCATTCAGACCGCCGGCGCCGGGAATGCGGGTATCCAGCACACCGGTCGGCAGGCCGCTGAAACCGGTGGTCAGGATGTCGAGATCGGCCGGGTCCATGTCCTTCTCGACGCTGGCTTCGGCGATCGTCTTGAACGGGGCGCCGGTGTCGCTCTGCGCGGTCGGCGTACCGTTGGTGTTCGGCTGCGGCATCAGATTGGTCGCGTTGTAGGGCGACTTCGCGATCGCCGGCGCGCCGATGTAGAAGGACGGCTGGCCCGCGACCGAATACTGCTGTGCCTGCGCGAAGTTCGGTCCCGGCGTTCCATCCTCGTTGACGATGCCCTTCGACAACAGGTTGGAAATGGTCTGCCCCTTGCCCTTCGGCTTGTAGATACCGAAGGTGTGATCAAGGCCGCGGTTCTCACCGATCAGGATGATGACGTGATTGATCGGCGAAGCGGTCTTGCCCTTGCCGCCGTGATCCTTGTCGTCATGATCGTGGTCATGCTTGACGCGATCAGCTTCCTGATGCGCCTGGTGATTGTGATGCGGACGCTTGTCCCAATCACTGTGTCCGCCCGGATAGTGAGCGGCATATGCGGCTGTTGCGACGAGCACCGTTGACGCGATGCAGAGCGCGGTGCTGGTTCGCCAGTGCTTTTTGTAGTTCAAACTCATTGTCGACCTCAGGGTGTTTGCGGTTAGCAACACACACTGCTTAGTGCGACAGTATGACGCATGGTTTTCGCTTGCGTGAAAGCGCGCGAGAAATTTCGAAACGTTCAAATATTTTCTGTGGAGACATCTGCTGCTGCGCGCTGCATCTCCACGATTGAATTCTTCAACTGAAGAACGAAAGCAGATGCAGCGCTCCACGCAGCGACGCGGATCGCAAATGCTCTATGATTCACTCAATCAATGCGAGATGTGCCTGGAGCGCATCACCTCGCGAAGCGCAGCGTAATGCTGATCATGCACATCTTGATTGAACAAGGACCACGGCTCGGCGCTCGCCAGTAACGCAGGCACGGCAGCCGCCATCAGATTGCGATAATTCCTGAACTCGGTTGCAGCATCGGCGGTGCGCCCCGCGGCAACGGCCATCTCTATGCGCCGCAGCGTCAGCACGAGCTCCTTCAGCCCGTTGCGCGCAAGCACGCGCTGCTGCTCGCCGCCCGACACGCTGGTGTTCTTGCGATCGGGATACTGCTCGGTCAACTCGCGCAGCTCGCGGCCGATCGTATCGACGGCGAGCGCGACGATGTCCTTGTCGCCGGCAGGAATCGCGGTTGCCAGCACCGTCGAGAAATCGTTGATCTCCTTCAGCGTCGCTCCGGCACCGTCGCGCTCATAAGGCTGCACGCCGTCGCCGACGGCCGTGAGATAGGCGACGAGGTCACCCTTGTCCTGCGCCGAGAGATCGAGCTGAAAGGTGCGATCGAAATAATCGACGACCTGGTTGAAATTGTCGAAGCGGCCGTCATGGAAATACGGCGCGTTGAAATCGGCGTTGCGCAGGGTCGGCGTCTTGAACAGGCCACCCGAACCGACGTCATGCTGCTGGTGATCGACAAAACCGGACGATGGCACGTGGCACCCCGCGCAGCTCAGCGCCGGATCGTGCGGGAACGGCTTGGTGAACAGCGTTTCGCCGCGGCGCTCCGCGTCGGTGATCTTGCCGGCCAGCCGCCCGGCGGGACCAAGGCTCGGATTGGGCAGGAAGTCGATGTCGTGAAGATAGGCCACGATCGCATCGAGCGTCGCCGGCGACGGCTCGGGACCGGCGAACTCGCTGGTGATGACGTTGTGGACGAAGTCGCGCAGCGAGGCGAACCGGCCGTCGGCGCCGTAGGGTGCAAGATAGCGGGCGCCGCGCAGGCTCGGGATCCGCACCGGATCGAACGACAGATTGTTGGCCTTCGGATTGAACAGCGGACCGGTGGTGTCGAACGTGCCGGGCCGGCTCGACATCTTCGGCATGAAGAACTTGGCGTTGTTCGCGCCATTGACGTGGCAGGTGCCGCAACTCACGCCGGCCTGCCGCGCCACCTCGCCGAGCAGCCCCGGCGAATTGAAGGCGAGGTCGCCGAGATTCACCAGATACGACTTGGCTCCGGTCCGCTCCGACTGGAACACCTCGCGCGGCTTGTCGAGTGCATCCTCGTTCAATTCGGTCGCGACCGGCAGCACGGTCTTGTCGCCGTCGACCGGAAACGCCGCCGCGCGTCCAAGCAGTGCAAGGGCGACGACCGCGGAGAGCAGCGCAGCCGGACGCAGCTGAAGCGATCTCATCGCGCCTGCGCCTCCAGGGTCGGGCGCTGCAGCCCGAGCTTTGCCGAGGCGCTCTGCAACGCGACGACCAGTTCCTCGCTGGTCTGGCGCAGATCGGCGATATTGACATGCGGCAGGTCGGGCGTGGCGACGATCGCCTGAAGCCGCTCGATCCGGTTCGTCACCATCTCGTCGAGCTTGCCGTCGACCGTATTGAGCGCGGCAGAGAAGATCGTGTGATAGGCGAAGTCGATGCCGGCGATATTGTTGCGCATATCGTCCAGCGAGGTGCCGCTGATGCGCGACTCGCCGCCATCGGCTTTGCTTTCGCCGACTTCGTAGGCGAGCCGCACCGTGCCATCGAGGAGGCCCTGCGGCGTCAGCTTGATATCCTTGAGCTTGCCGTGAAGATCGTTGAGGTGATCGACCAGGCCCGTGGCATCGGTGGCAACGTCGGTACTACCGGCTCCGAACAGTTTCGCCTCGATGGCGTGAAACCCGCTGTCCGCGTTCGGCCAGGCGTCGATCTGCGCATCGAGCTCGGGCACGAAGCCTGCGGTGAACACTTCCGAGCGCTCCCAGCCGGCGCGCGCCGACAGCCAGGCCTTCCTGGCACCGGGCAAATCCGCCGCAGCGGCGCGCTCGCGCAATGCACGCGCGCCCGCCAGCGCATTGGCAACGCCCTCGATCAAATATGGCCGATAGCGCTCGGCGCCGTCTTCGAGCGCGCCTGCGTTCGCGGCGCGCACGCCTGCCGACGCTGCCAGCAAAGCCAGGCACGCCGCCACTCGCATCCAGTGCATAGTCAACCCACTCGTCTGCCGCGAAGGGCTCGCGGCGCGTAATCGGGGCGAACTATTGTCGGTATCCTATGCGGATTTGTGACAGCGCAGACTTTTTGTCGCATCTTTTCTGCTTCGCGATCGTTGTTGACGATCACAATCCCGCAAACGCATTGCTCGATCGAAAATGCACTGTTCAACGCGCGCGAGTTGTTGCAACACAGCGTGTTCACGCGTCACACTTGTCCCGCCACCATGCCAATCGATCGCGAAGCGCTTTATTTCATTGCATCCTACGGCGCGCTTTGCGTGCTGTGCTGCACCGTCGCGCTGATCGATCTGCGCCACGGCATCATTCCCGATTGGCTGAATCTTGCGATCGCGGCACTCGGGCTTGCACATGTCGTCATCACTGAAAGCATGACAGCCGCGTTCAGCGCGATGGCGATCGCCGCCCTCGTCGGCGTCGTGTTCTTTCTGTTGCAGCGCCTTTATTTCGTCTTGCGGCACGTGGACGGCTTGGGCCTCGGCGACGTCAAATTCCTCGCCGCCGCGACGATCTGGGTCGGCGCTTTGGGCGTTCCGACCCTGCTGCTGATCGCGGCGGTCGCAGCACTTGCTGTCGCCGGCAGCCTGCAACTCGCAGGACACGAGATGAAGCGCCAGACGTCGATCCCGTTCGGCCCGTTTCTGGCGCTCGGACTTCTCCTGACGCCGGCCCTGCAAGGCTGGCTCGGATTGAGCTAGGATCGACCACCCCACGCGAGTTCGTGGATGACATCTGCGGGAAATCGCAATAGGTTCCCGGCGTTGCGCGGGCAGAAAAGGGATGGCACAGGAATATATCTTCTGGCCGATGATCGTGATGGCGCTGCTCACCTTCATCCCGCTGGGTATGATGCCGATCAAGCGAATCCAGTCCGCGCTTCGCGGCGAAACCACGCCGGACGACTACAAGCTCGGCGAATCGGCGAGGGTGCCGGCGGACGTCTCGCTTCCCAATCGCAACTATATGAGCACCCTCGAAGTTCCGGTGCTGTTTCACGTCCTGTCGCTAGCGCTCTACGCGACCAACCGGGTCAATGCAGTCTTCCTGTCTCTGGCCTGGGCCTATGTCGTGCTGCGGACTGGCCACAGCATGATCCATCTGACCTACAACAGGGTCATGCACCGGCTGGTCCCGTTCGCCGCCAGCAACTTCGTGCTGATTGCCATGTGGGTCATGTTCGCACTCAGTCTTTCGCGGTCTGGTTCGAACTAGGGTCAAGCCTCACAACCGCCATCGCCTTCTGGCTCACCCCTAGCCAACGCGCAGTCACCTCTGGATCCGCGCAGCCAGCGGCCTCCTGTCGGCACTGACCGGAACGAGGTGAACGTCACCGCTCTCCTCGGTGCCCGGCTGGGGCAATGTGAGCACGGCATCGTGCTCGTCTTTCTGCATCGTGACTTCGCGTCCGCTGATGGTTCGCAGCTTCCATCCCTGGAAATCGTCGCCGAGCTTCAGCCGCAATGCGGTCTTGTTCGATTGATCGAGAAAGATCCCGAAGCTTTCATCGTCTCCCGCGATCGTGCCGACCAGCGACAGCGGCGGCGGCTCGAGCGCGACCTTGCGCGGCGGCGGCGGCAACGGCTTGCTGACCTCCGGTTCCGCGACGACGGCAGGCGGCGGCCTCCGCGACGGCGAAAACACCGGGCGGTCGCGGGTGTTGGACAGCGTCTTGAGCGGAATGCCCCACAACGGATTTGCGCTGAGCGGCCGGGGCGTCGGCGCCGGCGAAGGTGTCACCCGGACCGAGGTGACCGGTTCGGACGGCGGCGGTGAACTGAGCACCGGCCCACCCAGGCGGGTATCATCGAGCATCCCGGCGTCCAATGCAGCGCCGGATGGGTCAGGCACCGCAGCTGGCGCCGAATAGGCTGACACCGCCAACAGCACGATGGTTGCAGCAAAGCGACGCATCATTTGGCTCCTCGCCATTGTCCGGATACGCCGAGCAGCACGCGCAGCTTGCCGGGATCGGCGCCCTTGGCCGCTTCGTCGGCGACGGGCTGCACGACGAGTTGGTCGATGAACAGGAACGGCATGCCGG
>DASVOL010000268.1:0-2358 GCA_036383375.1 Bradyrhizobium sp.
CGAGCTCGGCAAGCTCGTCGCCGACCGTGGCGCCGACGAATTGTGGCCGCTGGTGGCTTCGCGCTGAGATCAGGCAGAAAGATCAGGACTGGACATCATGACTGCAGCCCTTCGTTTCGATCCGATCCGCCTGCCGGAAAAATGCGAGCAGCTTCGCAAGGAAGTGCGCGCCTTCCTCGCCGAGGAGATCGCTGCCGGCACCTTCGATCCCTACGCGCCGAACCGCGAGGACAATGACGCGCCGGAATTCTCCCGCCGCGTCGGCGCCAAGGGCTGGCTCGGCATGACCTGGCCGAAGAAATACGGCGGCCAGGAACGCTCGTTCCTCGAACGTTATGTGGTGACCGAGGAGATGCGGGTGGCGAACGCGCCGACCCGGCGCTTCTTCGTCGCCGACCGCCAGAGCGGGCCGGTGCTTCTGAAATATGCGCCGGAGCACATCAAGATGGACATCCTGCCGCGCATCTGCCGCGGCGAGGTCTGCTTTGCGATCGGCATGAGCGAGCCGAACTCCGGCTCCGACCTGTTCGCGGCGAAGACCCGCGCCACCAAGACCGACGGCGGCTATCTGATCAACGGCACCAAGATCTGGACCTCGTCGGCCCACATCGCCGACTACATGATCGCGATCTTCCGCACCTCGCCGCCGACCAAGGAAAACCGTCGCCACGGCCTGACCCAATTCCTGGTCAAGATGAAGCAGCCGGGCATCCAGGTGAATCCGATCGGCCAGATCACCGGCCAGTTCGAATTCAACGAGGTGGTGTTCACCGACTACTTCGTGCCCGACGATCACGTGCTGGGCGAGGTCGACGGCGCCTGGAAGCAGGCGACCTCCGAGCTCGCCTATGAACGCTCCGGCCCCGAGCGCTTCCTCGAGACCTATTACGTGCTCACTGAGCTCGTGCGCGCGGTCGGCAAGAACCCGGACACCCGCAGCGCCGAGGGCATCGGCCGGCTGGTGGCGCAGGTTCACACCATGCGCCGCATGTCGGTGTCGGTGGCGGGCATGCTGCAGGCCGGCAAGGAGCCAGTGGTGGAGGCCTCGATCGTCAAGGACATCGGCACGGTGTGGGAGCAGCAGCTGCCGCATCGCGTCCGTGATCTCGCGGCGTTCGTCGAGGAGACCGCGACCAACCGCGAGACGCTGGAAAAGCAGCTCGATTTCGCCATCAAGACCGCGCCCAAGCTGACGATCCAGGGCGGCACCACCGAAGTGCTGCGCGGCATCATCGCCCGCGGCTTGGGTCTGCGCTAACCGCGCGGGCTCGCCTGCACAAATTCAACGAGGACAGATCATGACCAAGTATACTGATATCGGCGTCGAGACCCACGGCCATGTCGGCCTGATCGAGATCCGCAAGCCGCCGCTGAATTTCTTCGACGTCGCGCTGATCAACCAGATCGCCGACGCGCTGGAGGAGTTCGACAACAACATCGAGATCCGCGCCTCGGTGCTGGCAGCCCAAGGCAAGGCGTTCTGTGCCGGCGCCAATTTCGGCGATCCGGCGCGCCAGGAGCAGGAGGAGCGCGCCAAGAGCGATCCAGCCTCGAACCTGCCGATCAATCATCTTTATGTTCAGGCGGTGCGCATCTTCCGCAACAAGAAGCCGATCGTCGCGGCGATCCATGGCGCTGCGATCGGCGGCGGCCTCGGCCTTGCGGTCTCGGCCGACTTCCGCGTCGCCTGCCCCGAAGCGCGCTTCGCCGCGAATTTCACCAAGCTCGGTTTCCATCCGGGCTTTGGTCTCACCACGACGCTGCCGGAGCTGATCGGCAAGAACAATGCGGAGCTGATGTTCTACACCAGCCGCCGCGTCACCGGCGAAGAAGCCTATCGCTGGGGCCTTGCCAACGTGCTGGTGCCGCAGGACCAGGTGCGGGCCGAGGCGATGAAGCTCGCGCAGGAGATCGCCGAGTGCTCGCCGCTCGGCCTGGTCTCGACCCGCGCCACCATGCGCGCCGGCCTCGCCGACCGCGTGCTCGCCGCGACCAACCACGAGCTCGAAGAGCAGACCAAGCTGCGCGCGACCGAAGACTTCAAGGAAGGCGTCAAGGCCACCGCCGAGCGCCGCGTCGCCAACTTCAAGGGGCAGTAGCTCCTCGCGTTCGTCTCCCTCAACACGGTCGTCCCGGCGAACGCCGGGACCCATACGCCGCGGCCCGCGGAAAGGGCACAAGCGGCGTTGCTATGCTCCTCCAACCACGATCGGTGGTTATGGGTCCCTGCTTTCGCAGGGACGACGATGGGGAGATAGCTCGCTACTTTTTCGGCACCACCAGCGCATCGACGATCGTCACGCCCTGCCCCTCCGGGTGCACCAGCACCGGATTGACCTCGATCTCGGCGATCTCGCT
>DASVOL010000269.1:0-2090 GCA_036383375.1 Bradyrhizobium sp.
TCGACCAGCGTCAGATCAAGCGCCGCCCCGGTCGAATGCCCGGAATGGGTGGCGATATAGCCGAGCCGGAACAGATCCGCCTTCGAGAAGGCCGGGTTGTAGCGGCGCTCGGCGGCGGTCTCCTTGCCGTTCTTCGACCACGCCACCATGTCGGCGACGGCGCGGGCCGGCCGGTAGCAATCGAACATTTTCAGCGACAGGCGTTGCCGCGCCAGGTCCTGCTGCACGGCCTTGAGCCGCAGCCCCACCTCCCGCTTCACCACGCATTCCGCCGCGCCATAGCCCGCGATCGGCCGCCCCATGAAATTGTTGGAGCTCGCGTAGCGGATGTCCTGGATGATGGTCGGATCGATGTCGCGCAGGAACGCGAAGTCGCCGGGCAGCTTCTGGGCAAGGACCGGTGAGACCAAGCCCGCAACAGCAACGAGGATCACGACAATTTTCATGAGCTCCCGCTCCGGCGCAGCCGCCGGGTTGGTCCCGGCCGTCCACGTCTTGTTCCGGAAAGACCAGCAAAAGCAAGCCATCGGTGACCCGCCACAAGCCCCGGCATGTCCGCCGAGAAACCCAGCCCCATCTTACTCGGGGAAAACTCCTCCGAGCCCTCTTCGCGCTTGCCCCACCGGCCATCCGCGCCTATAGCTCTCGCTTTAATGACCCCATCATTAAAATCGACTTTTGTCCTCGGTCACCGGCATCTGCTGGGCATTGAGGGCCTTTCCGCTGACGACATCACGGGCCTGCTCGACCTCTCCGAGGAGTATGTCGAGCTCAACCGCCAGGTCGACAAGAAACGCGCCAGTCTGCGCGGCCGCACCCAGGTCAATCTGTTCTTCGAGGCCTCAACCCGGACCCAGTCCTCGTTCGAGATCGCCGGAAAACGCTTGGGCGCCGACGTCATGAACATGTCGGTATCATCGATGTCGACCCGCAAGGGCGAGACCCTGATGGACACCGCGGTGACGCTGAACGCGATGCACCCCGACATCCTGGTGGTGCGCCACCACGCCTCCGGCGCGGTCGAGCTGCTGGCGCGCAAGGTTGACGGTTCCGTGATCAATGCCGGCGACGGCGCTCACGAGCACCCGACCCAGGCGCTGCTCGATGCGCTGACGATCCGGCGCAACAAGGGCCGGATCGAGGGGCTGACGATCGCGATCTGCGGCGACGTGCTGCATTCGCGCGTGGCGCGCTCCAACATCTTCCTGCTCAACACGATGGGTGCCCGCGTCCGCGTGGTGGGCCCCTCCACGCTGCTGCCGCGCGGCATCGAGCGGATGGGCGTCGAGGTCGCGCGCGACATGCGCGAGGGGCTGAACGGCGCCGATATCGTGATGATGCTGCGCCTGCAGCGCGAGCGCATGAACGGTTCCTTCGTGCCGTCGAGCCAGGAGTACTTCCACTATTTCGGCCTCGACCAGAAGAAGCTCGGTTACGCCAAGCCGGATGCGCTGGTGATGCATCCGGGCCCGATGAATCGCGGTGTCGAGATCGACACCTTCGTCGCCGACGGCGCGCAATCGCTGATCCGTGAACAAGTCGAGATGGGTGTGGCGGTGCGCATGGCAGTGCTCGAAGCGCTCGCCCGCAACCTGCCGAACGCGTGACGCCATGCTGACTGACCGCCGCCCCATCCTGCTTGCCAACGCACGCGTCATCGATCCGTCCCGCGACTTCGACGGTCCGGGCGACGTCCTGATCGCCGACGGCGTGATCCGTGACGCCAAGCGCGGCATCGGCGCCGCCGGCGTCCCCGAAGGCACCGACATCGTCAATTGCGCCGGCAAGATCGTGGCTCCGGGCCTGATCGACATGCGCGCCTTCGTCGGTGAACCCGGTGCCAGCCACCGCGAGACCTTTGCGTCAGCCAGCCAGGCCGCCGCCGCCGGCGGCATCACAACGATCATCTGCCAGCCCGACACCTCGCCTGTCATCGACAATTCGGCGACCGTCGACTTCGTGCTGCGCCGCGCCCGCGACACCGCGATCGTCAACATCCACCCGATGGCGGCGCTGACCAAGGGCATGCAGGGCCAGGAGATGACCGAGATCGGCCTGTTGAAGGCCGCCGGCGCCGTCGCCTTCACCGA
>DASVOL010000270.1:0-4040 GCA_036383375.1 Bradyrhizobium sp.
CTCGACAAGGTCAAGGTGGTCCGCTGCGACGAGGTGCAGTGGCGCTTCCTCGGCGTCTCGCTGGCCGGCTACAACGTGCTGATCTCGCTCCTGATGGCCGCGATCGCCGGCTGGGGCGTGGCGAAGGCGGCCAAGGCTTGACTGAGTGGCCTGATTTACAGGCCCTGGCTCAATCGATTTATTTCCTGCGATCTACTTCTTCTTCCCCGGCGTAAAGCTCGGTTGTCCGCCCTTCAGGCTGGGAGCCGCGGCGATCACCTTGATCTTCTCCTTCTTGGGCTTCTTGACCTCGCGGTTGCCGTGTCGCTCGCCTTTGGACATGTCGGTCTCCTCTGTTTCTCGAGACAATCGACTCGGTCAGAATCTGCCTGCGGAGCAGTCCGGAACGTCGACGTGGATTTGCTTTGCTTGAAGTGACGATGATCGACCGTAGGCCGATCGTACCCGAATAGCGAGCGCCAAAGCGGTGTGCGGCGCGCTGCGGCAACAACACGCAGCATGCTGTGAGGAGCGGTCTTTGCGCCTCGTTCGGCGAGAAAGCCAGGAACGCCAGGAAAACCAATAAGAAAGCGGTGGCTATTGCCGCCGAAGCGGCGCATGCTGCCAATGGGGCCGCGCACCGGCGCAAGGCGTTTCGCAAAAGGCTGGCCCATGACCATGCGCTCCCGACGTGAAGTCGTCACCTTCAAGCATCCATTCCGGATCAGAGGCATCGATCGTGAATTGCCCGCAGGCGCCTATGACGTCGTTACCGATGAAGAGGCGATCGAAGGGCTCTCATTCGCGGTGTTCCGCCGTGTCGCCACGATGATCATCGTCCCGGCAGAAGGCTCGCGCGGATTGACGACGGAGATGGTGTCGATCGGCTCGGTCGATCTGGCGGACGCCCAGCGTATCGACGCGAGCGCATCCCATGACTGACGAGCCGCTCGACCTCGATCGCCACCGCGGGATGGCGGCGCAGAAGGCCACCGATATTCGCCGTGCGCTGGCGGAAATCGAGACCCATGCGAGGGATCTGCGCGAACGGCAGGCCTCGCTCGAAACCGGACTGCTGGCGGTACCCGCAACGTCGTGGCCGGAGGTCGCCGCCAAGGCGCGCTATGTCTTGAATCTGTACGCAGCCAGCCTGCCGCCGGAAGACACAAGGCATCGCGATCTGGTCACGGCAATCCTCGAGGATTTTGTCCGGCTCACCGAGCCGCGATGAACCAGAACCACTTCGCGGCTTTGAAGGAGCTGATCACATGACGCTTACCCAGGGTCGCTTCATCAGCTACGAATACGACCGGATGGTCGTGCTGTTTTCGATGCATGACGAGGAGAAGGAGATCCATTGCGCGATCTCGACCTCCGCGATGGATGAACTGGAAGGCGGGGCGCTCGGGCGCGCGGGCCACCGCGAAACTCAGTTCATGCGGCTGCGCGAGCGCATCGAGGCGTGCGCCGATGGCAAGTACCAGGCGAAGGAGTTCGAGGGGGCGCCGCCCCGGATCATCCTGCGCAGCATCGATTTCCGCAAGCCGAGATAGCGGCTGCCCTGTGCGAAGGCCCTGACGCGCGTGTCAGGTGTTTCAAGGTGGAGGCGATCCCGCCGTCACCGTTCCGATCATGCGCGACAGACGAGCCCATGCTGATCATCGTGCACCGCGTCCCCGTCGAGTTGCTGCTGTTGGCCAATGAGACGTTGTTGCGCCTCAAGAGCCGACGCAATCTCGTCGCCACGCTGATGAGCGAGCAGCGCCCGCGATATACGATCTCCGAAATCCATGGTGCGAGCCGCCGGCTGACCGCGTTGTGGCGCGCAGTCACCAGGGAGCGGCTCGAGGAATGGAACGAAGCGCAGCCCGGTTCGGTCTATGCCCGGATCGCCGGGCCGTTGTGGCACGCTGCAGCCGTCGCGAAGCTGCAGATGGACCGGGACGAGGAGCTGTGGTTCGATCCCGGCGAACTGACAGCGTTGGCGCGATCGTTCCGCGATCAGCCGGACCAGCCAGCGTCCGGAGTGTGACACGCCGATTGTCCGGTCGATCCGTCATGCTGAGGAGGCCGCGAAGCGGCCGTCTCCAGCGACAAAGGCGAAGCCTTTGCGCGGGGATGACGGGACTTGACAGGTACGCGCAATCTAATCGTCGACGTCGTCCTGCGGCCGTCCGAACAGATGGATGATGCCCGGCGTCGAGATGGTGACGAACAGGAAGCGCGACAGATGATGCGCGCCGACGAAGATCGGGTCGATGTGCAGCGTCAGCGCCAGCGCCAGCATCGCGTCCATCGCGCCGGGCGCGAAGGCGACCACGACGTCGGCGAGCCGCACATGGGTGGTGAAGCCGATCACCGCGACGAACACCGCGGAGATCAGGATGGCGATCGCGAACGAGCCGAGCCCGGCATTGACGTGGCTCAGCAGGGTCGAGGTCTTCATCCGCGCGAAGCGGGTGCCGATAATGGCGCCGATGCCGACCAGCGCGATGTTGCGCAGCCAGGGCGGCAGGCCGCCATCGATCAGGCCCGAGCCATGCAGCAGGCTGGACGCGAGCATCGCGCCGAACATCCAGCTGGCGGGAAATTTGATCCAGCGCAGCAGCAGCGAGACGCCGATCGACCCGGCGACGAGGGCAACAAGGCCGAACGGCGAGGCGACGGTCGTCGGCAATGGCGGCGGCGCCGCATGCGTCACCCCGGTCAGGGCCAGAACCAGCGGCAGGGCCGCGGTCAGGATGATGACGCGCATGGTCTGCACCACGGCGATCGCCGCGACGTCGGCGCCCTTTTCCGCGGCGAGGATCGTGATCTGCGACAGCGCGCCGGGGCTGCCGGCGAGGAAGGCCGAGGTCTGGTCCCAGCCATGGATGCGCTGCAAATAGACGCTCGAGCCGAAGGTCGAGCAGAACGTCGCCAGCGCCAGCAGGGCGATGGTGAGCGGGTAAGAGCTCATGTGCTGCAGCAATTGCTGCGACATCAGCGAGCCCAGCGAGATGCCGAGCAGCAGCAGCACCGATTGCGTCAGCACCGGCGGCACCGCGAGCGGCCGTCCGGCCAATGCTGCGATCCCGACCGCGCACATCGCACCCGAGATCAGCCCGCCTGGCAATCCCGCCCATAAAAACAGCAGGCCGCCGCCGGCGCCGATGACGAGAGTCTCGAGCCCGTTCAGAACTATGCTGCGGTCGGGAATGGCGGTTGCCATCGAAGCGCGGATCAGGGTCACGCCGCCTTATGGCAAATTCGCAACCACCGGACAATTGCATCTCGCGATTGCAGCATTGCGCCCCGGCTCGGCCCCGGCGCACAGATTTTCACCCTCCCCGGCGGGGAGGGTGAAGGGCGTCATAATACGTCTACGCGTTACTTCGCGGCCGGCGCTGCGGCAGCGCCGCCCGCCTTCTTGCACTCGGAGCGGAATTTCTTGCGCTCCTTGCCGTGCAGGCCCTTGGCATCGGCTTGCTTCGAGCACTCGAGCGACTCGGCGGTGCGCGGCTTGGCTTCCTTGGCCATTTTGCCGTCGGCCTTCGGAGCGGCGTCCTTGGCGGCGGGCGCGGCAGTTTGCGCGAAAGCGCCGCCCACCAGCAGCAGGGAGGCAAGGGCGGTTGCAGTCGCGAGCTTGGAAATTGTCATCATGGGGCACCTCGTGAGGGAAGGAGCCGAAACGTTGCGCGGCCATGATGAACCGTGGATGAATATGCGGTGGTCCCGCCGCCACAATATTTTAACGGCCAAGGGCGTCCGCACGTTGTCGCAAGTCGGGGTTGCGCTAGGATAATGGTCTTACGCCAATGCCCCCCACGGGAAACCCCAAGGAAACCCCAAGGGAGACCCAAAGGGAAACCAGGGATGACGGGAGACCAGGGATGACCATTCAGACCAGATTGTTGTGTGTGATTGCGGTGTCGGGCTTTGCAGCCTTTGCGGCGAGCGCGCCGGCGCAGGCCCTGACCGCGCAGGAATGCAGCGCCAAGTACCAGGCGGCCAAGTCGGGCGGCACCCTCAACGGCCAGAAGTGGAATGACTTCCGCAAGGCCCAGTGCGGCGCCGACGCG
>DASVOL010000271.1:0-3882 GCA_036383375.1 Bradyrhizobium sp.
ACGATGGCGGCATGCGCGGGATCGACCAGGCTCTTTGCGGTGTAACCCAGCCGTCGTGCCCAGATCGTGTCGCGTTCGACGCCGGCAGCGTCGCTCCAGGTGTAGGGACAGTCGACCGCGACGACATTGGCGGCACGACATTCGACGATGAAGCGCTGCCGCGCGTAAGCGAGCTCGAGGCCATCGCTGCCGCGCTCGGCGCCGAGATCGGCAGCGAGGTCTTCGGCGGCCATCAGGCAGCCGATGGTGCGCCGGCTCACGGCGGCGATCGCGCCGGTCTGCACCAGGCCGCGCGCGAACTCGATGTTCGGCAGCAGCGACGTCGATCCCTCGGCGATGCCATAGTCGCGCTCGAACCGCGTCACCGCCTCGTCGAGTCTCGCCACATGATGCGGCTCGGCGACCTTCGGCAGCGCGACGATATCGGGATGGCCGCGCATCACGGCGGCAAGATCATCCATGCCGTCCTGGTCCAGCGGATTGACGCGGACCGCGACTACCGCGCCCTGGTCGCGCCAGGCCGCGTAGAGCTCGGCCGCAAGCGCCCGCGCCTTCGGGCGCAGCGGCGGCGGGGTGAAGTCCTCGAGCTCGTGGATCAGCACGTCGGCGCCGCCGGCGGCCGCGCCCTGCAGGATCGCCTCATTGGCGCCTTCGAGAAACAGCCAGGAGCGGCACAGTGCGGCCGGGCGCAGCTTGCGCATCACGCCGCCCGCACGGCCGTCACTGAAACGTCATGTCGAGGCATTTCGAAATATCCGAGCCGAGGCCGGACGAGATGGTGATGCAGCCGCGGATCTTCTGGGTGTTGGTATCGCTGGCCCAGATCGCATAGCCGCCTGGACCGAAGAACGAATTGGTGTTCGGCGGCTCGGTCTCGGTGGCATCAAACGTATAATTGCCGTCGGTCTCGAAGATGCGCGGCTTCTTGGTGCAGCCGCCGTCGGCCTGCACGTTGATGACCTCCTTGTTGTCCCGCGTCAGCGCCAGCGAGACCTGGCAGCGGAAGTATTCGGAGGTCTTGACGTTGAACAGATAGGCGTAGGACTTGCAGGTCGCGGTGTTGAGCTTGCCGGCCGACAGGCCGCGGCTGCAGGAGATCCGCTGGTTGTTGGAGAGCTTGAATTCGTCCGCCTGCGCGACTGACGCCAGCGCCATGAACGACAGAGCGACACCGATACCGATCTTCATGACGTGGTTCATCCCGATCATCCCCAGGTAGTGTTTCCGGCAATCGAAGCGTTTGTAAACGGTGCGAAGATAGTCGCCAAGCTTGATGCGGGAAATCACAAAGTCAGTGATCGACGACAGCGGTCTCGCCGATTGTCGTATTGACGCGCGAATGCCGTTCGTGATTTGTTCAAAAACGTGGGGACGACGCCGCTTTTCGGCCGGAGGTGGATCATGACGCATTTTTTGACCAAGACCTTTATTGCGACTGCGGCGTTTGCCGCGCTGACGACATGCGCCTTCGCGCAGGAGGCTGCGCCCTGGGAGCTGAAGACCGACATGGGCTACGCCTATGACAAGGACGGCAAGACTTGGGCCTACAAGATGGGGACCAGCAATGCCAACACGCTGCTGAAGGGCGCCAAGAAGGTGCCGAAGGGGACGCTGTTCTTCATCGGCCATAACGGCCAACTCTACATGCGCTCCGGGCCCTATCTCGAGGGCGACGGCAAGTTCATGTTCGGCTCGAACTAGAGCGTTTTCGAGCGAAGTGGCGCGTGAAGAAAACGCGTCAAGAGAAGGGTCTGGAGCGTCGGTTCTGATTCAATCAGAACCGACAATGCTCTAGCGTCTTCGGCAGACCTCAGAACGCCGCGGCCAATTCCCGCGCGCCGGGCTTGTTGCTGTTGAAATCCATCCGCTCATTGGTGACGGCGAGCAGCCTGGCCACGGTGTTGTGACGGATCGCGACCGGATTGCGCTCGTAGCCCGAGCGCTGGAAGAAGTTCGAGGTCGGCACCTGCTCGCGCATCGCCTGCGGCATGGTCACCATGTCGAGCCCGGTGCCGTCGCCGGTCAGGTTCATCATCTCGAGCTCGGCCGCGGTCAGCGGCCGCGTGTAGCCCTTGTTACGGGCGAAGATCACCGAGGTCAGCAGCTTGTGGGTCTGCAGCATCGGGCCGATATCGATGTCGAGGACCATGGCGTGGCAGGCCCAGCCCTGCGGCGTGTCGGCGAGGCGCTGATGCGCCGACCAGTCGTCCGGTACGGTCAGCGTGAACGCGACCATCTTCTTCAGCACCGCGAGCTTGTGCTCCATGGCCTTGCGCGCCGGCCCCTGCGTCGCGGCCACCCGCGCAGACAGATCCCGCACGAATTCATGGCCCTGCTCGGCCAGGAGCTCGACGGTGTTGGTGGTGAGCAGCTGGTTGTAGCCCATCGCGGTGGAGATCGCGCGTTTGCCGCCATGCTCGATGCCGGCCTGCACATCGTAATTGCCGGTGCCGCCGGTCTCGAATGAATAGACCCGCACCGCTTGCTCCGGCGTCAGCCCCGCGGCGCGCGCGTAGCGGGCATAGGCACGCTTGAACTCGACCTCGCTCGTCGGGCGCTGCGGCGTGAACTGGAATTGTTCGGCCGCCGCCCGGACCAGATCCGACACCACCGGAATCGTCTTGGGCGGACGCGGCGGCTTGCCGCCCTCTTCTTCCGGCGCCGGATTGACCGGCCGCTTCGGGCCCTCATAGACCGGAGGCTGCTGCAGCACGTAATCGTCCAGCGAAATCTGCACGCGGTCGCGGCGCTTGGCGTTGCGGCCGCGCCGCTTGTCCGCGATCGCGCTCCAATAGGCGCTGGCGTCCTGCTCGAAGGCATCGCGCGCCGCCTGATATTCCTGCAGCTTGCGGCGGTACTCCATGATCGCCTGCGGCGAGGCCTGCGCCATCGCATTGGCGACGGACGGCGGCAACGCATCGGCCTCGCCGGCCAATACAGACGGCGCGCTGGCGGCGAGCGCGAGCGCGACAAATCCAGGAACGAGGCGAATCAATTGCGGGCGCATGGCCTCGTTGTAGCAAGCGCCGCCGCGAAGTCAGCCCGGAAATGTCCGGAGCGCAAGCGGCCGGATGCCGCGATGAGGTCCAGAATTTTCGCCACAATGCGGTGTTCTCCGAAGAAACACCGTGGAGATCGCGATGAGAATGACACTGTGGCTCGCCGCCGCCGGCGCGTTGACGCTCGCCGCACCGGCACGCGCCGAGCGTCCGGATTGCGGGTCGTTTCCGGATACGCGTTCACGGCTCACTTGTTACGAGAATGTGTCGCGGGCGCCGCCGGAACCCGGGACCGCGACACATCCGCCTGTTACACAGGGCAAGGTAACGAAGATGAACTCCCGCGAGCGGCGTCACAAATAGCCGCATCGTTGCGGCCTACTTCCATGCGAACACCGGCTGCTCGAGATCGGCGACGCGGGTGTTGCGGCCGGCGAGCACCTCACGGAACTGATAGATCAACGCGGCGGTCGGCGCATGAATCTGCTGGCCGCCGAGCCGGAAGCGGATCACGCGCCGCGCGCTCTCGGGGATCGTGACGAAAGTGAACGCATCGTCGAGCTCGATTGCGTCGAGGCCGATGCGGTGGACCGAAGCGACCTCGTCCGGGTTCGGCGTAATCGCCGCATCCGCACCGGCCCAGACCACGACCGGCGTGATCAGATAGCCGGAGCGCGTCGGATAGTCATCGAGCATGCCGAGCACGTCGCGCTCGGACAGCGCCAGCCCAAGCTCCTCGTGCAGTTCGCGCAGCGCGGCCTGCGGTTGCGTCTCGCCGGCATCGCAGCGCCCGCCCGGCAGCGCCCATTGCGCGCTGTGGGCGCGCAGGCGCGCGCTGCGCCGGGTCAGCAGGAAGGCTGTGCCGTTGCCGGCATCGCCTTCA
>DASVOL010000272.1:0-36233 GCA_036383375.1 Bradyrhizobium sp.
CCTGTGGCGGGAGCGAACGCTGGCGGCGGACTACGATCCGCGCCGGCTTCCGATCGAGGCCAAGCGTGCGGCTGTCATCGGCTACGCGATGACCGAGAAGCAGGGCGGCTCCGATCTGCGTGAGACCCAGACCAGCGCGCGCTTCGTCGAGCGCGGCGCACATGGCGAGATCTACGCGATCACCGGCCACAAATGGTTCTTCTCGGTGCCGGTCGCCGATGGATTCTACACGCTGGCACGCACCCAATCCGGCGTCAGCTGTCTGTTCGTGCCGCGCCTGTTGCCGGATGGCAGCGCCAACCGCATCCACATTCAGCGCCTGAAGGACAAGTGCGGCAACCGATCGAACGCGTCGAGCGAGATCGAGTATCACGATACGTGGTCGATCCTGGTCGGCGAGGAAGGCCGCGGCATCGCGGAGATCCTTTCGCATGCGCATTTGACGCGGCTGGATTTCGCAGTTGGCTCCGCCGGACTGATGCGGCAGGCGTTGAGCCTGGCACTGAACCACGCGCAAACGCGAACCGCATTCGGCAAGCCGATGGCCGAGCTCCCGATGCAGCGCAACGTGCTCGCCGATCTCGCACTCGAGAGCGAGGCGGCGATGCTCGGCGCATTTCGCGTCGCGCGTGCAACCGACGGCCTGCAGACCAGCGACCATGAGCGGCTGCTGGCGCGGGTTGCGACTCCCGTCGTGAAGTTCTGGAATTGCCAGCGCGCGCCGGCCTTCACCTATGAGTGCCTGCAGGTGCATGGCGGCAACGGCTTCATCATGGAGAACGCGATGGCGCGGCTCTATCGCGAGGCGCCGCTGAATTCGATCTGGGAAGGCACCTCCAACATGATGTGCATGGACGTGCTGCGGGCCATGCAACGGGATGCGGCCTGCCGTGATGCGTTCGTCGACGAACTGCGTGCGAGCAGGGGCCTCAACCCGGTCTATGACAGGAGCACGGACGATCTCGCCGATCGATTGTGCGCGCGATATCCGGACGACGGACATGCGCGGGCGCTGGTCACCCGCATGGCTCACGCATTGCAGGCCGCCGAGATGTTGCGGCATAGCGATGCCGCCGCGGCCGATCTGTTCGTGCAATCCAGGCTTGGTGCGGACGGAATGCATGTGTTCGGCGCGCTTCCGTCGTCGGAAGGCCTTGGCAAGATCGTCGAACGCGCCTCCGTCATCCGTCACTAGGGGTCTCAGTCATATGCGTCAGACCGAAGTTTGTGCCGTCAGCGATGTCAGGGCCATGGTCGGAGAAGAGGAATGGGCAACCCGGGTCGATCTCGCGGCGTGCTACCGCCTGGTCGCGCTCTATGGAATGACCGACCTGATCTACAACCACATCAGCGCGCAGGTCCCGGGGCACGAGGATCGTTATCTGATCAATCCGTACGGCATGCTCTATGAGGAGATCACGGCTTCGAGCCTCGTCAAGATCGACATCGAGGGCCGGACCTTGCTGCAGCCCGACCACGGCTACAACGTCAACGTGGCCGGCTTCTATCTGCATGCCCCGATCCATCGCGCGCGGCCCGACGTGAAGTGCGTTCTGCATACCCACACCCGGGCGGGGACCGCGGTCAGCACGCTTGCCGAAGGGCTGCTGCCGCTGTCGCAGACGGCGATGCGGTTTCACGACCGGATCGGCTATCACGACTTCGAGGGGCCGGCGATCGATCGCGACGAATGCGACCGCGTCGTCGCCGATCTCGGCCGCAACAACGTCCTGATCTTGCGCAATCATGGCCTGCTGGTCTGCGGCAACACGATTCCGCAGGCGTTCAATGCGATCTACTGGCTGGAGCAAGCCTGCCGGATCCAGGTCGATGCGCTCGGCTGCGGCCGGCCGCTGCACGCGCCGAGCGAGCTGGCGATCGGCAACACGGTGACCTGCTTTGCCGGCACCGAGATCACGCTCGACAATGAGCGCGACACCAATCCGGTGCTGAATGAAGCGGCGCAAAATCTGCAAGCCGGTTACGGGCTGCTGGAATGGCCGGCGCTGCGGCGCAGGCTGGACCGCATCGACGCGAGCTACGCGCAATGAGCGCGTCTCAGGCCTCCTTGCGGATCGGCTTCATCGGCGCTGGCCGCGTGGCGCAGACGCTGGCGCCAGCGTTCGCCCGCGCGGATCTGAACGTCGCAGCCTTCTACAACCGCGGTCTCGATGCCGCGCAGCGTCTCGGATGCCGCATCCCGTCGGCACGGCCGATGACCGACGCGCAACAGGTCGTGGACAGCTGCGACATGGTCTTCCTCACGGTGAGCGACGACGCGATCCTGCCGGTCTGCCGCGGTCTGCGCTGGGAGCCGCGTCACCGTGTGGTCCATTGCAGTGGCGCGACCGAACTGGCGGCGCTCGATCATGCGCGATCCGCGGGCGCCGCAACCGGCGGATTTCATCCGATGCAGATGTTTGCCAATCCCGACGTCGCGCTTGAGGGGCTGCGCGGATGCACCGTCGGCATTGAGGCAGAAGGCGACTTCCGGCACGACCTCGAACGGCTCGCCACTAGCATCGGCTGCGAGCCGTTGGCGCTGCCGGCCGGCGTGCGGGCGCTCTATCATGCCTCGGCCTACTATGTCGGTCCGTTTCTGATCTCGCTGCTCAAGGAAGGCGTCGAGCTCTGGAAGAGCTTTGGCGCCAACGAGGCCGATGCGCTGCGCGCCATGATGCCGTTGCTGCGGGGGACGGTCGCGGCCGTTCTCGACGGCGGCCTCGCCAACGGCATGGGTGGCTGCGTGGCGCGCGGCGACGTTGGGACGATCGTCAAGCACTTGCGGGCGCTGGACGAGCGCTTTCCCGCCTCGGGCGCGCTGTATCGCGAACTGGCGCTGCGCAATGTCCCGCTCGGGATCGAGCGTGGCACGCTCAGCGCTGCGCGCGCCGCTGAGATCGAGCAGCTGCTACTCCGAACCCGGCAAGGGCAGGCGGCATCCTGATCCAAGAAAAAGGGCCCCGGTTCGTTGAACCGAGGCCCTTCAATCTTTTGCTCTCCGCTCACACGGAGCATCAGGCGGCGGTGGAAGCCTTCGCTTGCTGCTTGGCAGCGGCGGCCGTCGCCTCGTCGCGGCGGATCTCCGAGAGCTTCTTCTGGACCTGTTCGGCGAAGATGTACTGCGCCGGACGCTGCTTGGACATGTCGATCTCGGGCGCCATCGGACCCGTGGTCTTGATGCCGCGCAGCGCAACCCACATCGCCTTCAGCGGATTGTTGATCGCAGCGGTCGCCGCGGTCGGCTCGTAACCGCAATGGGCCATACAGTCGGCGCACTTCTCGTACTTGCCGGTGCCGTAGGTCTCCCAATCGGTGGTGTCCATCAGCTCCTTGAAGGTCTTGGCGTAGCCTTCACCGAGCAGATAGCAGGGCTTCTGCCAGCCGAAGATGTTGCGCGCGGGCATGCCCCAGGGCGTGCACTCGTATTCCTGGTTGCCGGCGAGGAAGTCGAGGAACAGGCCGGAATGCATGAAATTCCACTTCTTGCCCTTGCCGAGCGCAAAGACGTCGCGGAACAGCTTCTTGGTCTTGGTGCGGTTGAGGAAGTGCTCCTGGTCGGGCGCACGCTCATAGGCGTAACCCGGCGACATCGAGACGCCGACGCCGAGCTCGGTGGTGAAGTCGAGGAACTTTGCGATCTCCTCGGCCGGATGGCCGTCGAAGATGGTGGCGTTGACGTTGACCGTGAAGCCGCGCGCCTTCGCCGCCTTGATCGCGGAGACGGCGCGATCGAACACGCCCTTCTGCGACACCGCCTTGTCGTGATGGTCCTTCAGGCCGTCGAGATGCACCGAGAAGAACAAATAGGGCGACGGCTCGAACAGATCGAGCTTCTTCTCGAGCAGCAGCGCATTGGTGCACAGCGAGACGAACTTCTTGCGCGCCACGAGGCCGCGCACGATCTCGCCGATCTCCTTGTGGATCAGCGGCTCGCCGCCGGGAATCGCCACCATCGGCGCGCCGCATTCATCGGCCGCGTCCCAGCACTCCTGCGCTGTCATGCGGCGATTGAGGATCGCATCGGGATAATCGATCTTGCCGCAGCCGACGCAAGCCAGGTTGCAACGGAACAGGGGTTCCAGCATCAGCACGAGCGGATAGCGTTTGCGGCCAAGCAGCTTCTGCTTGATGAGATAACCGCCGATACGCATTTCCTTGAAGAACGGTATAGCCATTAGACGATTTTCTTTCTGCACTTATTCAAAGGGAAGTGGGTTCAGATCAGCCCGCAGTCAGTTCGGCCGGCAGCCGGAATTCAATATTCTCTTCTCGGCCCGGAACGACCGAGACCGACACCGGTCCGATGCGCCGCAGGGCCTCGATGACATCGTCGACCAAAACCTCAGGTGCCGATGCACCCGCCGTAATGCCGACGGCCTTCGCATCCTTCAGCCAATCCGGGTTGAGCTCGCTCCCATCGGCAATGAGATAACTCGCGACACCAACCTCGGTGCCGATCTCACGAAGCCTGTTCGAGTTGGAACTATTGGCGGCCCCCACCACCAAAATGACGTCCACCAGCTTACTCAGGTCCCTTACCGCAGATTGGCGGTTCTGTGTCGCATAGCAGATATCCCTGATGTCCGGGCCTTGAATATCTGTAAATTTTGCCTGAAGGGCCGCGATGATGTCCCTTGTGTCGTCCACCGACAGGGTGGTCTGGGTGATGTAGGCGACCGGGGCGTCGGTCGGCAGCCGCAATTCCGCCACATCCTGAACGCTCTGGACCAGCAGGACCGGCCCCGGAACCTGCCCCATGGTTCCCTCGACCTCGGGATGGCCGGCATGCCCGATCAGGATCAGGGCGCGGCCCCTGGAGATGTAGCGCTTGCCCTGGTTGTGGACCTTGGTGACGAGCGGGCAGGTGGCATTGAGCACGGGCAGGTCGCGGGCCTCCGCTTCCTCCTCGACGCTCCTGGCGACGCCATGGGCACTGAAGACGGTGACTGCCTTGGCCGGCACTTCCGACAGGTCCTCGACGAAGATCGCGCCCTTCTTCTTCAGGCTTTCGACCACGTATTTGTTGTGAACGATCTCGTGGCGGACATAGACGGGCGGGCCATACTTCTGCAGCGCGCGTTCGACGATTTCGATCGCGCGCACAACGCCCGCGCAGAAGCCGCGCGGCTGAGCAAGAAACACTTCCATGGGTCGTCCGTTACGCAAATTGCACCAATCTCATTTCCATGCCCGCGGCCATTTCGGCAACGCACTCCGCCCGGTCGGACGCCGCAACTTCAGTTGCAATGTCCGCACCATCTCAGGTCCTGCACGTAATCCGCGCCCTCAAGGGCATGGAAATACAGGGATTTGTGGCAAAAAGGTAGCGCTTCGAGCGGATGAGTAGTCAGCGACGGGGGAAGTTTGAGGTAGTATGGTGTGGATTTCGGGCCCTGCGACCGTCCGTCTCCCTCACTTGTTCGTCACTTTATCGCCCACTCCTGCGGTCTATACCGGCGACTCGTGGCCGTTCCTGTGCTTTGGAACCTCCTCGCCATCCCGTCGAGGAAGGTAACCAAAACAACATTAGATCGGTCCCGGGAACTCCGCTACAGAGCGGGCGTTTTCGGCCATGCTTCCCCGAGATTAGAAAGAAACGAAGTGCTGACAAATATTGTCGTCTCCGTTGTTAGGACCTGTACGCGTTTTGCCCTTCCGGTTGTCATTCTCTCGGTGCTGCTGTCGATCGGCGCCGGCTTCTATACGGCCCGCAACTTCTCGATCAACACCGACATCAACAAGCTGATTTCGCCGGATCTGGATTGGCGCAAGCGCGACAACCAGTTCGAGGAAGCCTTCGATCGCGAGCGGCTGATCCTGGCTGTCGTCGAAGCCGCGACGCCGGAGCTGACCAGCTCGGCCGCGAAGGCGCTGACTGCGAAGCTGCAGGCCGACAAGAAGAACTTCGAGGCGATCACCGCGCTCGGTTCCGGCGAATTCTTCGAGAAGAACGGCTTGCTGTTCCTGCCGACCGAAGAGGTCGGCAAGGTCACCGGGCAGCTCGAATCGGCCGCGCCGCTGATCGAGATCATGGCCGGCGACCCCTCGATTCGCGGGCTGACCGGTGCGCTCGAAACCGGCCTTGCCGGCGTCAAGCGCGGACAGGTCAAGCTCGACAATGCCGCGCCGCCCTTCAACCTGATCTCCGAGACCGTTGAAACCGTCCTCGCCAAGGGCAATGCGACCTTCTCCTGGCGCGAGCTGACCAGCGACAAGCCACTGACCGATTCGGACAAGCGCGCCTTCATCGAGATCAAGCCGATCATCGACTATTCGGCGCTGGAGCCGGGCAAGGACGCAACCGATGCGATCCGGCAGGCGGCGGCCGACCTGAAATTCCCGACCGAATATCACGCGCGCGTCCGCCTGACCGGACCCGTGCCGATCGCCAACGAGGAATACGCCACCGTGCAGGACGGCGCGATCCGCAACGGCATCGGTACCGTCGTGATCGTGCTGATCATCCTCTGGCTGGCGCTGCATTCCGGCAAGATCATCTTCGCGGTGTTCGTCAATCTGTTCATCGGCCTTGCGCTCACCACCGCGGTCGGCCTGATGATGGTCGGTTCGCTGAACCTGCTTTCGATCGCCTTCGCGGTGCTGTTCGTCGGCCTCGGCGTCGACTTCGGCATCCAGTTCAGCGTTCGCTACCGCTCCGAGCGTTACAAGAACGACAATCTGACGCTCGCGCTGGAGAACGCGGCGCGCCGCTCGGCGGTGCCGCTGTCGCTCGCGGCGATGGCGACCGCCGCCGGTTTCCTGTGCTTCCTGCCGACCGACTACAAGGGCATCTCCGAACTCGGCAAGATCGCCGGCGCCGGCATGCTGGTGGCCTTCATCACCAGCATCACCGTGCTGCCGGCGCTGCTCGACCTGCTCAATCCGCCCGGCGAGAAGGAGCCGGTCGGCTACGCCTTCCTGGCGCCGCTCGATCACTTCCTGGAGAAGCATCGCGTCCCGATCATTGTCGGCACGATCCTGGTCACGGTCGCGGGCCTGCCGCTGCTGCACTACATGAAGTTCGACTTCAACCCGATCAATCTGCGCAACAAGCAGGCGGAATCGATCGCGACCTTCCTCGACCTGCGAAACGATCCGAACACCGGCGCCAACGCCATCAACGTGATGACGCGCTCGGAGGCCGACGCCAAGAAGATCGAGGCCAAGCTCGAGAAGCTGCCGGAAGTGTCGCGCGTGATGTCGCTCGACAGCTTCGTGCCCGATGACCAGCCGGCCAAGCTGAAGCTGATCGGGCAGGCCGCCAAGACGCTCGGACCCGCGCTCAACCCCGACTCGGTCGATCCGGCGCCGTCGGATCAGGAGAATGTCGAGTCGCTGAAGAGCTCGGTCGACAGCCTGCGCAGGGCGGCTGGCGACGGCAAGGGCCAGGGTGCGGTCGCCGCGCGCCGGCTCGCCGACGCGCTGCAGAAGCTGGCCGATTCGAACCAGACCATCCGCGACAAGGCGCAGGACGTCTTCGTCGCGCCGATGAAGATCGTGTTCGATCAGCTCCGCAACACGCTGCAGGCCCAGACCGTCACGCTGCAGAACCTGCCGCCGGAACTGGTCGAGAGCTGGAGGACCAAGGACGGCCTGATGCGGGTCGAGGTCGAGCCGAAGGGCGATCCCAACGACAACGACAATCTGCGCCGCTTTGCCGATGCCGTGCTCGCCGCCGAGCCGACCGCGATCGGCGGACCGGTCTCGATCCTGAAGTCGGGCGACGTCATCGTGAATGCGTTCATCCACGCCGGCATCCTGGCGCTGGTCACGATCGGCCTGTTGCTGTGGCTGACGCTGCGCCGCGTCGTCGACGTGCTGATGACGCTGGTGCCGCTCTTGGTCGCCGGCATCGTCACGCTGGAGATCTGCGTGCTGATCGGACTGCCGCTCAACTTCGCCAACATCGTCGCGCTGCCGTTGCTGCTCGGCGTCGGCGTCGCGTTCAAGATCTACTATGTCACGGCATGGCGGCAGGGCAGGACAAACCTGCTGCAGTCGAGCCTGACGCGTGCGATCTTTTTCAGCGCGCTGACCACGGCGACGGCGTTTGGCAGCCTGTGGCTGTCCAGTCATCCCGGCACCGCGAGCATGGGCAAGCTGCTTGCGCTCTCGCTCGTCACCACGCTCGCGGCAGTGTTGCTGTTCCAGCCGGCGCTGATGGGCAAGCCGCGCGAGGCCCTCAAGGATGAGGACATCGCCAACGACGTCACCTGACGCGCTGGCGATCTGCTCGGTCCGGCTTGGCGGCAGGCGCCGCCGAGCCGTGATTTCAGGGACGCGCCAATGAGGCAGCCAGCGGGCTCGCGCGCGACCGCGTGCGACCTCGCCCGCTGCCCTCCGTCAATGCGTCGGTCGCGCGATGTCGGGGAGCAGACAGATGTCGCCTACGACGTCAGCAGACGCATTGGCGTTGCCGGGGGCATTGGCTGCCTGCTTTTGACCCGGCTTGGTGGCAGGCGCCACGGCGCCGGTGGTCTTCTGCGGTGCTGCCGATTTGGGTAGGGCACCCTTCGCAGCCGGGATGCCCGCGGCAGGCGGGTCGCCAGCGACGCTGAGGGGGATCGGCGGACCAACGCGGGTCCAGGTCTCGCCGCCGCACAGGAAGCCGAGCACGCAGCCCTGGATCTCGAGCTGATCGGTGCCGACGGGCTTGATGGTCGAGCTGTAGAGCTGGCCGTCCTTTGCGTTGTAGACTTGGCCTTCCCACGCGTCAGTGCCGGCCTTCTTCTTCATGTCGATCAGGATCGGCATGCCGAGCGTCGGCCTGGTTTGCTTCGCCGGATCAGGATTGTTCTTATCCTTGCCGCCGGGGGTTTTTTCCCAGGACACCGCACCCCACATGTTGCCATTACACTGGGCGACGCGGATGGTGGCGACACCGTCTGCGACCTTCCAGTCGCCGGTCGGGTCCGCTGCAAGTGCCGGTGATAATACGGTGGCCAAAAATAAACCTGAAAAGGCTATTGTACGCGCGAAAGTTCTTGGGCAGTGCAACATGGTCCAAACCTGTGCTTAACTAGACGATCCGAGCGGGGGTCAAAACGCCGCTAGCGAGCGTTTTAAGTTGACGAGATGGCCATCAACCGACGTATGTAACGAATGGTAAGTTCCAATTTAGACGTTTCCGAGATTTTTGTGGAGCGCGAGGGGCAGCGCGGTGCCATGCACACGCGTCACCTCAACGAGCAGCTCGTTCGCGTCCTCAAGACCATCGGCTATGACGTCGGCTTCCAGAAGGGGCAAGGCCAATACCTCTTCGATCGTCAGGGGGCTCGTTACCTCGATCTATTGAGCGGATTTGGCGTTTTTGCGATTGGTCGCAATCATCCGGACCTCCGCAAGGCGCTGAAGAGCGTGCTCGACGCCGATCTGCCGAATCTGGTGCAACTCGACGTCTCGACGCTCGCCGGCGTGCTCGCGGAACGGCTTCTGGAGTATGTCCCATATCTGGACAAGGTGTTTTTCGCCAATTCCGGTGCCGAAACCGTCGAAGCGGCGATCAAGTTCGCGCGCGGCGCCACCGGCCGTCCCGGCATCGTCTATTGCGGGCATTCGTTCCACGGCCTGTCCTACGGCGCGCTGTCGCTGACCGATGATACGAATTTCCGCAGCGGCTTCGAGCCGCTGCTGCCGGGCTGCATGGCGATCCCCTTCAACGATCTCGAGGCGCTGGAGAAGGCGTTGTCGTCGCGCCAGGTCGGCGCATTCATCGTCGAGCCGATCCAGGGCAAGGGCGTCAACATGCCCACCGACGAGTTCCTGCCCGGCGCGCTGGCGCTGTGCCGCAAATACGGCACGCTGTTCATCGCCGACGAGATCCAGACCGGGATCGGCCGCACCGGCAAGTTCCTCGCGATCGAGCATTGGGGCATCGAGCCCGACATGGTGCTGCTGGCGAAGGCGCTCTCCGGCGGCCACGTGCCGATCGGCGCGCTGCTGACGCGCAAGAACATCTTCGACAAGATCTTCAACCAGATGGATCGCGCGGTCGTGCACGGTTCGACCTTCGCCAAGAACGATCTGGCGATGGCTGCCGGTATCGCCACGCTTGATGTCATCAAGGCCGAGAAGCTCGTCGAGAACGCCGCCAAACGCGGCGCCGAGCTGCGCCTTGCGCTGACCCGCATGGTGCCGGGCTATGAGCTGATGAAGGAAGTCCGCGGCAAGGGCCTGATGATCGGTGTCGAGTTCGGTCCGCCGAAATCGCTACGGCTGAAGGCGTCGTGGAATCTGCTGGAGACCGCCAACAAGGGTCTGTTCTGCCAGCTGATCACGGTGCCGCTGTTCAAGGATCACAAGATCCTGACCCAGGTCGCCGGCCACGGCCTCCACACCATCAAGCTGCTGCCGCCGCTGATGATCACCGAGGAAGACTGCGGCTGGATCGAGAAGTCGTTCGACGACGTGATCGCCGGCAGCCACAAGGTGCCCGGCGCGATCTGGTCGCTCGGCAAGACGCTGGTCGACAACGCGGTGCGCAAGTCGGCGTAAGCCCGAACACGTATCCCGGATGCAGCGAAGCGAAATCCGGGGTTGTCACAACGGGTAAGATCGTTCCCGGATTGCGCTGCGCTCCATCCGGGCTACGAAGCCGTAGGGCGGGTTAGGCGAAGCCGTAACCCGCCGTGGCCACCGAGAAGTTGGTGGATTACGCCTTCGGCTAATCCACCCTACAAGCCCTCACCCTTCCTTGTTGGCGTGCATCGCGCTCTCGAACTTGTCGCCGAACTCCGTCAGCTCGTCGGCGCCGAGATCGCTGACCGCCCAGTAATTCAGGCCGCGGTCGCTCCAGCGCCGAATGTTGAAGCCCTGCAAGGTCGAGATCTGCGCTGACTTCCGTTCGGTGCTCGCGGTCTGCGCCACGAACAGGTTGATGACGTGCTGGCGCCGCTTGTAGACCACGGCACCGATCTCGCGGGCGTTGACGTAGTCGAGCCGGCCGCCGATCAGGGTGAAGCCCTGCGCGGTGAGATCGATCACCGGCGGCGAGACGTCGAGCTTGCCGTTGAACCAGGGCTTGACCGTATGCTGATCGGTCGAGACCACGTCGATGAGGTGGCCGGCCTGCAGCGAGCGCAGATGCGCCGACACCACCTCGTTCTCGATGCGCTGCTGGTCGTCATTGCGCAGCACGATCGCGACGAGGCCGGTTGCGGCCATCGCCGACACGGCCGACCCCATCGCGAAGCCGCGCAGCACCGAGCGCCGGGTCGGCACCGCCTGCGGCTGCGGCAACGCCTTCTCGATCTTGCGGCGCAGCTCGAGCGGTGCCTTGTAGCGCACGTCGCTCTCGGCGATCGCCTGGCGGATCTCCTGATACTCCTTCATCAGGGCGGCGCAATGCGCGCAACCCTCGATATGGGCTTCCACTTCGCGTGCATGGCCGGCGTCGAGTTCGCCGTCGATCAGCGCGTGGACCAGCACTTCGGCTTCCTCGCAGTTCATTTCGCTTGCTCCTGTTCCGCAAGCCAGGCTGATCGCAGCATGGCGCGGGCGCGTGCGAGGCGGGACATCACGGTGCCGACAGGCACGGCGGCGACATCGGCGATCTCGCGGTAAGAAAGATTCTGGATTTCCCTGAGCACAAAGGTCTCGCGGAACGGCTCGGCGAGCGCCGCGACCAGCTTGCGCACGGTGTCGCCGTCGAAACGGCGCAGCAGCTGCTTTTCCGGGGTCTCCGGCGCCTCGTTCCACAGTGGGGTCTGATCGCCGCCCTCGGGCAGCTCCTCGACCGCGGTGGGGGCGGTCTTGCGGCGGGCATATTCGGCGCGGCAGACATTGCGCAGGATCGCAAACAGCCACGGCTTCATCGCAGGTCCACGGTAGCTGTCGAAATGCTTGAAGGCGCGCAGATAGCATTCCTGCACCGCATCCTCGGCGTCGGCGGCATCGCGCAGCAAATAGCGCGCCAGGGTGTAAGCGTCGTCGAGGTACGGCATCGCGGCTTCGCGAAAGCGCCGCGCCTTTTCGGGATCGTCCTGCGACGCTTTGACAACCATCGTGTCCTGTCCGGCATGTCGAGAGACGGCTTGTGCCCGGCCGGGGGCGGAGGGCCACCGGCCGGGCATGGCTGTGATTGTATGGGTGGTCACGTTACCCAACCTTGATACTGCCTGTCATGTGCGGATGCAGCGAGCAAAAATACTTGTACTCGCCGGGCTCCGTGAAGGTGAACGAGAAGGTGCCGTCGGTATCCATGGTCTTGGAGCGGAACTTGCCCGCGCACACCACGGTGTGCGGGATGTCGTCGCGGTTGGTCCAGGTCACGGTGGTGCCGACTTTCACGTCGAGCGGGTTCGGCGCGAACGAGAAGTTGTCGATGTGGACCGCGATATCTTCGGCGCGGGCCGCCGTGACCGGCAGCAGCATGGTTGCGACCACGGCTATACCGAAGTCGCGTCGATTGATCGAACTCATCGGTCTTGTCCCTTAGCCCTGCAACGGCGTGTCGATGATCGCCAGCGGCTGGCTGTTCTGCTTGAAGTTGATGCTGGCGACGCCGAGCATGCTGCGCAGCTTGGCATCCTCGACCTTCATCGGGCCGGGTGAGGGGGCGGCACCCGGCGCCGGCTGCGGGAAGGCCGTTGAACGCGCGGTGTGGAAGGTGACATTGCCCTCGACCTTCTGCATCACCTGGTGGATGTGGCCGTTGAGCACGGTGACCGAGCCGAAGCCCTTGACGTACTCCAGCGCGCGGGCGCCGTCCTCGGTCCCCCAGCCCCATTGCGGATAGACGGTCCACAGCGGGATGTGGGCGAACAGCACGATCGGCGTCGACTTCGAGCGGCCCTTGAGGTCGTTCTCGAGCCATTCCAGCTGCTCGTTGCCGAGATTGCCGAGGCCGCCGCCCTTGAGGTCGACGACGTTGACGAGACCGACGAAATGCACGCCGCCGGCGTCGAAGGAGTAGTAGCCCGGACCCTTGGTGCCCTTGCCGTAACGCTCCTTGTAGAGCTTGACCTCCTCGTCGATGAAGTCGTGCTCGCCCGGCACGTAGTGCACGTCGAGCTTGGCCTGCGAGATGATGCGGTCGGCGTCGTCGAATTCGGACGCCTTCGACAGATGCGTGATGTCGCCGGTGTGGATCATGAACGACGGCTTGACCTGCATCGCCCGGACCTTGTTGATGGCCTCCTCAAGCGTGCCAATGGCGTTTGGGTTGGCCGGCTTGTCGAAGCCGACATGGCTGTCGCTGATCTGCATGAAGGTCATGCCGGTGGCAGCTTCGGCGGCGGCCGCCGAGCCGACGATGCCGAGCGAATGCGGCACGCCGCCGGTAACCGTCCAGAGGACGCCGGTGCCGGCCCAGGTCATGCATTCCAGCACCTTGCGTCGGCTGAGGCCTTTCTCTTCGTCGTGGTGATCGTGATCGTGTCCGCTCATGACAAGTCTCCCATGGGCCCAGGGATTGGGTTTCCGGGGAGGTGATCGGCGGGCCCAAGGGTTTATTCCCGCGGCTTGGGAGGGGGTTGAGGGCCGGGATGACGATTTCGTGAGAGCCGGAAAGCCAGCCGCGCCATGGGCAGCCATGCGGCCGGCGCGACAGGTGGACGCAAGGGCAAGATGCGCCATTGAAGGCTTGGGGCCTGCAACGTTATCGACCCCGGCAAACCACTGATCGGTCGGAGGAAAATATATGTCTGAGGTCACCGGCGGCTGCCACTGCGGCGAGGTTCGTTACGAGGTGACCGGGGAACCGGTCGTCCATGCGCTGTGTCACTGCACCGATTGCCGGCGTCATGCCGGCGCGCCCATGGTCGGTTGGGTGATGGTCGCTGAAGGCATGGTCAAGGTGACCAGGGGGCAGCCCAGCATCTACCGGTCCTCCGAGCATGGCCGACGGCATTTCTGCGCGAATTGCGGGACCGGGCTTTTCTACACCAACGGCGACATGTTGCCCGGCTTGATCGACATTCGAAGCGGCACCTATGACGATCCCGAAGCGGTGCCGGCCACCATGCATATCCAGGTCGCGGAGCGGCTGCGCTGGATGGAAGCGGCACATGAGTTGCCGACCATCGAGCGCTTTCCGCCGCAGGAATGACCGGCCGCCAACGGGCGCAGCGGCGTTGATGCGCGCCGCAACATCGCCATGCGCTGCAACGTAGATGAACGGCCGCAACAAAGCTGTCTTGCAGCCGTCAGCGTAATGTCAGCGCTCCTGCATAAGAATGGCAGACTTCATTCGCCACACCGGGAGATCTTCATGAGCGACCACGCAGGCGTTGAGCATCACCACAAGGCAGCTGAGCACCACGAACACGCGGCGCGTCATCACCGCGAAGCCGCCAAGCACCACGAAGCCGGCGACCACCACAAGGCGGCGCATCACGCGCACAGCGCCCACGGTCACGCCAGCCATGCCCAGCATCACCACACCGAGGCCAGCCGGCATCACGCCGAGCACCACGGCGAACACTAAAATAAACGTTCCAGTACTGCGTGAGTGGCTTCCGCCGTCCCCGCAAGGGGACGGCGCTTTCTTTTGGCGGGCGCTACGCACTCGAGCGCCCGATCATTCACGGACAAACCAGCACGGGGGTTTTTGCCTGCGCCAGCACCTTGTTTGTCACACTGCCGATCAGAAGCACGGAGAGTCCGCTGCGTCCGTGCGACGACATGACGATGAGATCGCAACCCCTGTCCGCGGCCGCCGCGATAATCGCTTGATGGGGTTGTCCATTCTCCGTCAGCACCGTCTCGCAGGGAATGCCGGCCTCCCTGGCCGCATTCGCCGCGTCGTTCAGCGCTTTCGTGGCCTGCTCCTTGCGCATCTCGGCATAGTTGGCGATCGTGTCACGGAAATGCCCCGTCAGTTCCGAAAACGGCTCCACGGCGAAAATCACGGAGACCCTGGCTCCAATGGATTTTGCGAGCGCCATCCCTTGGGCGATGCCGTGCTTCGCTAGTTCCGATCCATCCGTCGGAATGAGAATATGCCGGTACATGCTTCAACTCCCGTGGTGCTTGAGGAATTCGCAAGCGAAGAGCGACACAGGACGGAAGGCGAGACTCGAAGGTCGTCTCAATGAGGCAGCAAGACGTCACGTCGTGGCCCGAACGCTCGAGAAGCCTCGGTAAAGCAGGACCGGGGCTGCGGAATGTCGGCCGAATGGCGCAGCGCCATCCAGCCCTATTCGTCCTCGTCTTCCGGACCGCCGTGCTGCTCGATCGCATTTCGCATGCCGCGCATGACGGCGAACGACACGAAGGCCATCCTTCGCTTCTGGTCATCGCTCAATGTCTTGTACAGCGGCTCCCAGGCATCGGAGAGCTTCTTGAGGTCGGTCCCGCGCTGAATCAGCCGGTCCGCCCTGCGTTGCATCATCTCGACCGGATTGCCGTCGTGAATGCCGTCCATCGCGCCGTTCTCGTGCAGTTCGGCAATCCGCTCCAGCCGGGCCTGCCGATTCTTCGCCCTCGTACGGATCGCATCCTCGATGGCCGGCCAGTATTTCTCCTGATCGGGCGTGAGCTGAAGGGCGGCTTTGACGATGCCGACGCGCATGTCGGTCAGGCTCTTCAGGTCGGCGGCAGTGGGTGACGCGACGCCGACAGTCGGGGATGTCTCTGCTGCGAAGGCAAGAGACGAGGTTGTCATCAAGAGTGCGATCGCTGCGGCGGCTGCGTTCCTCGTCATTGCGAGCTCCTGGGCTGCTATCGTGGATCTCCCAGAGAAGACACGCACAGGCTGATCCGGCGCGAGTTGATCTAGGTCAAAGCCGTCAGGAGCCGGAGATAGGGACGCGCTTCTGACCGTTCGGAAAAATGGCCCGGGACTTCGGACAGGTCGCCATGGCCCAAGCCGTGGCCGGCGAGACGGTGGGGAGGGATTGAGCTAGATCAAGATCGATCGGCCCATGGTGATCAGAAATTGCTCCCCAACTCGCTTCAGCCGGGCGGCACCATGCACCTTCTGCTCAAGGAAATTCGACAGAATCCGCTGCTTTGGATGCTGATCTTCGTGCCGATCGTGCTCGTGGTCGAGACGGTAGCTCCGTCCGCCCATACGGCGCTGTTTGTACTCGCTGTCCTCGCCATCGTGCCATTGGCTGCCCTTCTAAGCCACGCGACGGAGAGCGTCGCGGAGAAAACGGGCGATGCGATCGGAGGCTTGCTCAACGCAACCTTGGGAAATCTGACCGAGCTGATCATCGCGATCGCAGCGTTACACGCCGGAGAATACATGCTGGTCAAGGCATCGATCGCCGGTGCCATCGTCACCAACTCGCTCTTCATGCTTGGCGCATCGTTCCTGCTCGGTGGGCTCCGTCATCACGTTCAGGAGTATAATCGAGCCGGCGGGAGGATGTACGCGGCGTTGCTGCTGATGGCCACGATTGCGCTGCTCGCCCCCTCAGCCGTCGCCGACCTTGATCCGGCACGCGGCCAAGCCATGGCGCTCGCTCTCAGCACAGGCCTCGCCGTGCTGCTGATGAGTGCCTACGGGCTGGGCCTGCTGTTCTCGCTCAAGACCCACAAGGAGCTGTTCGCAAGCGAGGAGCATGGCGAGACCGGCGGCGCCGGCTGGCCGATCGGACTTGCGTTGGGCACGCTTCTCGCCGTCACGGTGCTGGTTGCCCTGGTCAGCGAGATATTCGTGAGTTCGGTGCAGAAAGCAGGCGAGACGCTGGGATTGAGCCCGGCGTTCGTCGGCTTCATCATCGTTGCGCTGGTCGGCGCCGCAGCGGAAATGGCGGTGGCATTCTCGGCGGCGCGCAAGAACCGGCTCGACATGAGCGTCAGCATCGCGCTTGGAAGCGCTTCGCAAATCGCCCTGTTCGTGGCGCCTGCGCTGGTTCTTCTCAGCTATGTCATCGGTCCGAAGCCGATGGACCTGCAGTTCTGGCCGGGCGCCGTGACGATGGTCATGATCGCTTCCGTGACGTCCTGTTTCATCACCAACAGCGGACGGTCGGCATGGTTCATCGGCGCCTTGCTGGTGCTGATCTATGCGATTTTTGCCATGACGCTGTACATGGTGCCGCCGGGATCGCACGCTCCGGTTTGACCATCCTTCCAACGACTGCCCAACCGGATCAGTATTGATACTGCTGTTGGGGACAGATCATCTGGCCGTATTGATTGTAGTAGCAGCCTTGGTTGCCGTAGTAGCCATAGCTGCCATAGTACGCGCCAGCCGCGGCCGCGGCGCCGGCCGCCGCAGCACCATAGCCCCAACCGGGTCGATAATAGCCGCCGCCATAACCGGGATAGCCGGCGACCGGTCGGCCGGGGCGTCCTGCAATCGGTCGGCCAGGATAACCCGGACGTCCGGCGATCGGACGGCCCGGACGGCCGGCGATCGGGTGTGAGGGGCGCGGGCGGCCGGCAGCGCGATATCCGCCGCCATGAATCCTTCCGGCATGCATCCTTCCGCCGCCGGCATGCATGCCGCCGCCACGCATCCCGCCGCCGTGAAAGCCGCCTCCGCCGCCACGGAAGCCGCCGCCTCCTCCGCGGCGGGCATAGGCGTCATCAGGAACCAGGCAGACAGCAGCGAGAAGCAGAGCTGCCAGAGCGGCGAGGATACAACGAAGCATGGCGTGTCCTCCCTAACGGACGAGGTTGCGACCCGTGAAACTGCATCACACCAAACGCGCCGGGTTGATGTAGATCAACGGAACGCAATCGCGTTCAAGATGCCGGGTTCCGCGGGCGCTTTCGCGCAACCGCGACAGGCGCCTGCTTTCAAATCTCCTCCGGCACAAACTGCACTTTGCTGTCGAAGCGGCCCTGCTTAGAATGCTGGACTTCGGAGGTTACGTGACTTGTCGTGTCACCTCCCAGTCAGGCGACAGCCCCATCCATTGCCGAGTTCACCAACGTTTTTTCGCTTGCGGCCGTGCGCAGTCGGAATTGTTGAACCAACCTCGATCCGAGGTGTTCTGTAGCCAGAACCCCGCGATTTGCAGCGGCGATGATGAGGACGGGTTCGGGGACATCAGCCTCGCAGGCGGCATTCTGCGGGCTTCTCTCCAATCTCGATCGCTTTGGCCGTGTTCTTGCACAGTTGGCATCGCCTCGGGGAGAGAACGAACGTGCGGAAAGCGGATGTAACGTGCGCGTGCTGTGGCGCAGGTTTCCGGCGGTTGGAGCTATGGTCCGAACCCGGCGCCAAGGGTGAGTATCACTGTCCGGTTTGCGACTATTTGCTTGAAGCATTTGATGGCACCAACCTGATCGCTTATCGGCTGACGATCCAGCCGGTGCGCGCACCGGTCTATTCCGTCAAGCAATTCGACGATCGGCGATGACGTGACGATCGGTTGCCATCGGCGCGCAATTGGTCAGCATCGCTCAGGTCCAGCCCAAGCCTGGCCTGGACCCATCTCGCTTCGGTTTCGAGGTCGATGCGGACGCTGCGCGCCTATGAGACGGCATCGTGCCCCGCGCGCCCGGCAAACGTTCTGATCGCCGCAACCATTAGGTCCGGCGCTTCCTGCGCGACGCAATGCCCGACGCCGTCGAACCTCCAGCGGCTGGCGTGCGGGATCAGGGCGGCGGCGCGGTCGGCCATCTCCTTGTAGACCGGCCATGACTGTTCGGCCGTGGCGATGCGGATCGGGCAGGCGATCTCGGAGAACCACGGGAACGGATTGCCGCGCGCATCGCCGGTGTAGATCTGCTCCATGGCCTGGAAGATCGGCCCGAGCAGCGCCGACTCGATCTCGGGCGTGCAGCGTAGCCGCATGCGGCCGTCGTCGAGCCGCGCAAAGCCGTGATGGACATAGGCCCACAGCGAGGGCTCGGTCCACGGCGCGAACGCCGGCGCTTCGCGCAATCGCCGGAACAGATCGTCGGCATTGTCGAATTCGGCGCGGCGACGCAGTACGCCTTGCACCGATGCGTTCGCGATCTCGCTCAGGCCGCCGCTCCGCGGCGTGCGCGGATCCATCGCGGTCGGCTCCGTCACGAACAGCCGCGCGAAGCGGTCCGGCATCAGCTTCGTTGCGAGCATCAGGTCGGTCGCGCCGGCGCTGTGACCGATGCCGTAAATGTTCTGGAGGTCGAGGCGTTCGACCACCATGCAGACATCGTCGGCGAAATCCTGGAACTGATAGCGCTCGGCCGCCGGCTTGTGGCTCAGGCCATGGCCGCGGCGGTCGAGCGCATAGATGGTGTAATCGGCGGCCAGCGCGTCGGCGACTTCGGCCCACACTTCGGCGACAAAGCCGGTGCCGTGCAGCAGCAGCGCCGGCGGCTTGCCGGAGGCCGGCTCGCCCCATCGTGCCAGCGCGATCTGCGCGCCGGCATCGCCAACGAGTATGCGCTGCGGCTGCGTCATTGGTTGTCTATCGCGCATCCTGCAGGATCATCGCAGCCGCCTTCTCGGCAATCATCGCGGTCGGCGTGTTGGTGTTGCCGGAGGTGATGGTCGGCATCACGGAGGCATCCGCGATACGCAGGCCGTTGAGGCCGTAGAAGCGCAGGCGCTCGTCGACCACGGCCATCGGGTCGTTGGCCGTTCCCATCTTCGCGGTGCCGACGGGGTGGAAGATCGTGGTGCCGATGTCGCCGGCGGCCTTGGCGAGCGAGGCGTCGTCATCGCCGACCGACGGGCCGGGCAGGAACTCCTCGGGATGATATTGCTCCAGCGCCTTCTGCTTCATCAGTCTGCGCGTGGTGCGGATCGCGTCGGCCGCGACCTGGCGGTCGTCCTCGGTCGAGAGGTAATTTGGCGCGATCGACGGCTTGTCGTCGGGCGCGGTCGAGCGAATCCGCACCGTGCCGCGCGAGGTCGGCTGCAGATTGCAGGCGCTCACCGTGATCGCCGGGAAGCGATGCAAGGGGTCGCCGAACTTGTCGAGCGACAGCGGCTGCACGTGGAACTGGATATTGGCGCGCGAGCGCGTCTCGTCCGAGCGCGTGAAGATGCCGAGCTGCGACGGCGCCATGGTCAGCGGCCCGCGGCGGCGGAACGCGTAGTCGAGGCCCATCAGGCCGCGGCGCACGAGGTTGTAATAGGTCTCGTTCAGCGTGCGCACGCCGGAAACCTTGTAGATCGCGCGCTGCTGCAGATGGTCCTGCAGATTATGGCCGATGCCCTGGACGTCAGCCACGATGTCGATGCCGAGCGGCGACAGCCACTCGGACGGGCCGATGCCGGAACGATGCAGAACCTGCGTGGTGCCGATCGACCCGGCGCAGAGGATCACCTCGCCCTTGGCGCGCGCCTCTACCGTCTCATTGCCCTGGCGGAACTCGACGCCGGCGGCGCGGCCGCTCTCGATGATCAGGCGGTCGACCAGCACGTCGGTCTCGAGCCTGAGATTGCTGCGGTTCAGCACCGGCTTCAGGAACCCGCGCGCCGACGACCAGCGCCGCCCGCGCTTCTGGTTGACGTGGAAGTAGCTGGTGCCTTCATTGTCGCCGGTGTTGAAATCGGGAATCCGCTTGATGCCCATCTCCTCGGCGGCATCGCCGACCGCATCGAGGATCTGCCATGACAGCCGCGGCGCCTCGATGCGCCAGCCGCCGCCGACACCATGATGCTCGCTTTCACCGAGGAAATGATCCTCCAGCCGCTTGAACGCCGGCAGCACGTCGCTGTAGCTCCAGCCGGTGAGGCCGAGTTGCCGCCAGTGATCGTAATCCGCGGCCTGGCCGCGCATCGAGATCATGGCGTTGATCGCCGACGAGCCGCCGATCACCTTGCCGCGCGGATAGGCGAGTGCGCGGCCGTTGAGGCCGGGCTCGGCCTCGGTCTTGAACATCCAGTCCGAGCGTGGATTGCCGATCGCGAAGAGATAGCCGACCGGGATGTGAAACCAGATCCAGTTGTCCTTGCCGCCGGCTTCCAGCAGCAGCACGCGCTTCTTCGGATCGGCCGACAGGCGGTTGGCCATGATGCAGCCCGCCGTGCCCGCGCCGACGATAATGTAGTCGAAATCACCCTCGAGCCTTCGCGGCATGTCCTCGTTCCCGGCAAGCGTCTTTTGCTCGTCTATTAGTCAGACGCAGCCGGTCGAGACAAGCCCGGCGGTGGATACCGGGTGTGCGCTGGATGATCAGGGACGGCTGGGCTCCGCGAATGTGACCTCGCGTCCGGGCCGCGGCACACAGACGATCAGCGTCAGCATACCGATCGCGAGCAGCGCGCCGACCAGGGCGAGCGGTGCGTAGATGCTCCCGGTTGCGACATTCATCCAGCCGATCAGGGCAGGGCAGACCGCGCCGCCGAACGAGCCGATCGCGCTGATCAGCGCGATACCGCCCGCCGCGGCGCTCCCATCCAGCATCGCGTTCGGAATGGTCCAGAACAGCGAGAGAATCGCGAAGATACCGATCGAGGCGATGGCGAGCAGGGTCACGGTCAAGAGGATGCTGCCCTGCACGGCCTGCAAGGCGATGAAGCACGCCGCCGCGACGAGGCCGCAAGCGACCACGTGCCAGCGCCGTTCCCGCGTTCGATCGGAACTATAGCCGATCGCGACCATGCCGATCGCCGACGCCACCGAGATTGCGCCGCTTAGCCAGCCGATCTCTGTGGTCGTCGCAACGCCGACGCGCTTGAGCAGCGTAGGCGTCCACAACAAAATGGTGTTGAGCGAGCAGAAGAACGCGAAATAGATGAAGGCGAGCAGATAGACGCGCGGCTCGCGCAGCGCCGCCGCGAAGCTGCTTGTCGTGTCAGGAGCGGCGGCGCGATCGCGGGCAAGATCGCTTGCGACCTGCCGTCGCTCGTCGGCGCTGAGCCAGTTCGCGGCCTGTGGTCCGTCGGCGAGAGTAAGATACGCGGCGACGCCGAGCAGCACGGCGGGAACGCCTTCGAGGATGAACAGCCATTGCCAGCCATGCAGCCCATGGACGCCCTGCATGCGGTCCATGATCAGGCCCGACAACGGCCCCGCGATGACGCCGCCGAGCGGCACCGCCATCACGAACAGGCTGGTCATGCGGCCACGCACCCGGTCGGGAAACCACAGCGTCAGGTAATACAGGATGCCGGGGAAGAAACCGCCCTCGGCGGCGCCGAGCAGGAAGCGCAGCAGATAGAGGTGATACTGGTTCTGCACCAGCGCGAGCAGCACGGTGACGGCGCCCCACAGCAGCATGATCCGCAGCAGCGTCTTGCGGACGCCGATCCTGACCAGCAGCAGATTGCTCGGCACTTCGAGCGCGACATAGCCGACCGAGAAGATGCCGGCGGCAAGCCCGAACACCGCGTCGTCGATGTTCAAATCGTGCAGGAATTGCAGCTTGGCGAAGCCGATGTTGAAGCGATCGATGATCGCCACCGTGTAGCACGCCAGCAGGAACGGGATCAGGCGCCAGGCAATCCGTCGATAGAGCCGCGATTGGGCCGCATCCTGCATCGAAACCTCCAGATGATTCTTATGATTTGTTGGGTGGGGTGGCGCCGCGACGGCGCTGCACTCCCTCTCCCCGTTCTTACGGGGAGGGGGTTGGGGTGAGGGGCTATTTCCGCATACACCGTGATAGCTGTGCTCGCGGCGACTCCCCCTCACCCGGAACGCATCTTGCGATGCGTTCCGACCTCTCCCCGCAAGCGGGGCGAGGTGGAGTTCGCCGCTCGACTTGAGTGTTCCTCGTTATTTCGTCGGAAACTCCAGCATCGCTTCACCGGCGGCGACCGTCTCGCCGCGCTGGTTCTGCACGGCGACGTCGACCAGCACCCAGCGCGATTTGGCGGTGGTCTGCTTGGCCTTGATGGTGCCGGCCGGGCGGATGGTGTCGCCGGGCTTCACCGGCTTCAGCCAGCGCGTCTCCAGCCTGCGATGGATCGCGCCGGCGGGAAGCGCCCAGTCGGTCAGCATGCGCGAGATCAGGCCGAAATTGTTCATGCCATGCATGATGATGCCGCCGAAATTGGTCTTGCCGAAATCGCCCTTCATGTAGTTGTCGTCGAGATGCAGCGGGTTGTAGTCGAGCGATGCATCGCAGAACAGGCGGATCGATTCGCGCGACACCGCGAAGGCGGGGCCGTCGATGGTGTCGCCGGCCTTGAGGGCGTCGAAATTCGCTGTGGTCATCGTGATCCCCTTACATCGGACGGATGGTCTGGCCGCGACCCGAGCAGATCACGTCGCCATGCTGGTTGAAGAAGACGTTGTCGTGCACCACGAACAGCCGCTCGCGCTTGATGAACTTGTCGAGCGCGCGGGCCTGCAGCGTGATGGTGTCGCCGGGACGGGCAGGGATGTTGTAGCTCCACGACTGCCCGGCATTGACGGTGCCCGGCGAGCGCATCCAGTCGTCGGCCGGCGTGCAGGCGAACATCAACAGGATGTGGATCGCGGGTGGCGCGATCAGTCCGCCATAGGGCCCGGCCTTCGCGGCTGCTTCGTCGAGATAGAGCGGATTGGTCTCGCCGACTGCGCGGCAGTACAGCGCGATCGCGTCCTGCGTGAGCAGGTAGGGCAGCGTCTTGCGCGGCTCGCCGGGGACGATGTCGTCCCACACCTTGCGCAGCTTCGCATCCTTCCAGAAGTCGGTTTCGAACGGGGTGGCCGCAGAACTTTCTGCTTGCGCCATCGAGGATCCTCCTGCTATTCAGTTCGCCAGGCGAACAGTTAATTCGCTGTGTGAATTGACGCTAGCGCGGTCGGGAGCCCCTGACAAGCGGGCAGCGCCGCGTCATGCGCAGGCAGCCATGCGGGCTGCGACGCGACGAGCAACGCGACGGCCGCAGCAGAACGGTGCCATGAGCAAAGAGAGTGACGGCTTCGTGCGCGCGATCGCGCGCGGTTTCTCGATCATCGAGGCGCTCGGCAAGCCGCCGGGCCGGCATACGTTGGCGGAGGCCGCCGACACTGCCGATCTCAACCGCGCCACCGCGCGTCGCATCCTCGCGACCCTGGTGGCGCTGAAATATTGCGCTTCGGATGGCCGCTATTTCAGCTTGCGGCCGCGCGCGCTCGGGCTCGGCCTGTCCTATCTCAATGCATTGCCTTACTGGGCGCATGCGCAGCGCGCGCTGGAAAATCTTCGCAACGAGATCGGCGAGTCCTGCGCGATGGCGGTGCTCGACGAGGACGAGATCGTCTATGCGCTGCGTCTGCCGGCGCGGCGGATTCTGTCGGCCAATCTCGGTGTCGGCAGCCGGCTGCCCGCGCATCTGGTGTCGCTCGGCCGCGTCATGCTCGCGGCGCTGCCGCCCGGCACCCGCGAGACTTATCTGGCGACCGGCGGCTTCAAGCAGGTCACGCCACGCACCGTGACTGATCCGGAGCGGCTCGGCGAATTGCTCGCGCGGGCCGAGAGCGACGGCTATGCCTGGGTCGACGGCGAGCTTGATCCCGCGATCTGCGGCATCGCGGTGCCGTTGCGTGATCCGGCCGGTGCGGTGGTCGCGGCGCTCAGCGTCAACACGATCTCCGGCACTGTCAGCGAGGCCAGCGCGCGCAAGAAATTTCTGCTGCCGCTGCGCCGCACCGCACAGGAGATCCGCAGCCAGATGCTGACTTCGGGCTAGGCGCGCACACGCTCTCGATCAGTCATTGTTTCCCGTCAGCGCGCCTGCTTAAATCGCGCAGCAGAGCCCGGCCAGGCGATGCAAGGGTTGCTCGGGATGCAATATCCGGGTTTCGGTTGGAGCGATTGCCATGAACAGGATTGTTCTCACGCTGCTTGCGTCCGCCGCGCTCTGCGCGTCATTGCCGCTGCGGGCCAATGCTGAACTGGATGTCGCCGCGCTGAAGGGCGCAATCGAAAAGTCGGTCGCGGCCGACTATCGGAAGCTCGATGCGCTCTACAAGGACATCCACGCCCACCCCGAGATCGCCTTTCAGGAGGAGAAGACCGCGGCCAAGCTGGCTGCCGAAATGCGGGCGTTGGGCTTCGAGGTGACGGAGCACGTCGGCAAGACCGGGCTGGTTGCGATCTATAGGAATGGCGATGGTCCCACCATCATGGTGCGCACCGAGCTCGATGCGCTGCCGATGGAAGAGAAGACCGGCCTTCCCTATGCCAGCCACGACAAGACCAACTGGCAGGGACGGGAAACATTCGTGGCGCACAGCTGCGGCCACGACATCCACATGGCGAGCTGGGTGGGGACGGCCAAGACGCTGGTCGGCCTGAAAGGCCAATGGCACGGCACGCTGATGTTCATCGCCCAGCCGGCTGAGGAGATCGTGTCGGGCGCCAAGGCGATGCTGGCGGATGGCCTGTTCACGAAGTTTCCAAAGCCGGATTTCGGCTTCGCCCTGCACGACGGCCCGTTCGCCTACGGAACGGTGCGCTATCGTGTCGGGATCGGCTCATCCGCCGCCGATGGCCTCTACATCAAATTCCATGGCCGCGGCGGGCACGGTGCGGTGCCGCAGGCGACGATCGATCCCGTGATGATGGCCGCGCGCTTTGTCGTCGATGTTCAGAGTGTGATCAGCCGCGAAAAGGACCCGACCGAATTCGGCGTGGTCAGCATCGGCGCAATTCACGGCGGCACCGCGTCAAACATCATTCCTGATGATGTGGTGCTGCTCGGCACCATTCGCACCTTCAAGCCCGAGGTGCGCGCCAAGATGCTTGCCGGCATCGAGCGGACGGCGAAGGCGGTCGCCGCCATGTCGAATGCGCCGGAGCCTGAGATCAACCTGGCCGAAGGGACCAAGGCCGTGATGAACGATCCGGACGTGGTCGGCACCGCGGAAAAGGTGCTGAAGGCGGCGTTTGGCGACAGGTTCGCAACCTCGCCGCCGGGCACGCCCAGCGAGGATTATTCGGAGTTCGTCAGCGCCGGGGTGCCGTCGATGTTCTTCAACATCGGTGTCTATGAGCCGGAGCGCGTCGCCGCAGCCCGAGCCGGCAACGGTCCGCCATTGCCCAGCAATCATTCGCCGCTGTTCGCGCCGGTGCCGGAGCCCACCATCAAGACCGGTGTCGAGGCCATGACGCTGGCCGTGTTGAGCGCGTTCGACCGGCATGCGAAGGGAAACTAGCCGTCTGTGGCGGCCGGGCCCGGAAAATTCGCGGCCGCTATGCCGAGCAGTCTGGCCGTGCCAAGACTCGCAGATAGCTTGATCAACTTGTTGGAGAAGTCACGTGGCAGACCCGGTGCGCGCCCCTTTCTACCACGACGGAATGCGTGAATTGCAAGACCGCTTCGACGGCCGTCGCGTCGCCGACGGTCTCGAGAAGCACCGCCTGCACTTCGAATTCTGGGACCAGGAGCGCAAGCTCATCGAGGAGACGCGGTTCTTTTTCATCGCGACGAGCTATCAGGACAACGTCGATTGTTCGATGCGTTGTGGCGATCCCGGCTTCGTGAAGATCACCGGGCCCGACACGCTCGAATATCCCGAGTATGACGGCAACAACATGTACCGCACACTCGGCAACATTCACCGCAACCCGAACGTCGGGTTGCTGTTTGTACGCCTCGACGGCAAGACGTTTCGCGCGCGCATCCGAGGCAAGGCAACGATCGACGACAGCGCGGAAACGCTTGCCCGGCACCATGGGGCGAAGGTTGTCGTGCGCGTCAAATGCGAAATCTTTCCAAATTGCCCGCGCTACATTCCGGACCTGATGGGCGCGTCAGCGGATGCGCCGGCAAATCCGTTCGTTCCTCGGCCCGGCTACGAGCCGCCGGCGCCGGAATGGAAGAGCCGGGATTACCTCAAGGACGTGCTTTCGAAATACGACCCGCATCGAAAGCCCGATGTCTAGCGATCAAGGCAGCGGCGCCATGTAGGGAATGCTGGCCACCAGCGCGAACACCTGCACGGCGTTGCACGCCATGCCGCCCCAATGCAGCCGGCGCAGCCGCCGCACCGCGGTCGGGTCGCCTGAGTCTCGCGCGTCGGCCTCGGCGTCGAGCCGCCGCAGGAACCACCGGCGCGCCAGCACCGCGAACGCCGCGATCAAGGCGATGCCGAGCGCGACGGCTGGCCGGCCCGCCACGGCAAAGGCGAGCGTCCCGATCACGCCCGAGACCGTCAGCACCAGGAAGTAGGCATTGAACATCCCGCGCAGCAGGCGGGTGACGGGCGGGATGTCGAGCTTCACAAGCAGGAACGCGGGAGCCGCGAGCAGGAAGTAGCCCATCGGCACCAGCAGGATGATGGTGGAGAACAAGACCGCTTGATCCGGCGTCATGCAGCCGCGCCCTTCTTTGAGGAGGATTTCGGTGCGGAAACCTCAAGTAGTATCCGTATGAGATATCCCCGGCACTATTAGGCTTTGGTCGGATGACGATCCCGTCAGGCCAGGCATTGGCAAACGGACGCTCGCCCTTCGGCCCTACGTCCGGGGAATACTCGGCATCCCATTTGCGAATGCAGGGCCTGGGCCGGAGGCATGCCACATCTGTTGGGTGGACCGCCTCTTGCATGCTAGAGAAGACTTACGTCCAACCTCTGAGGCCAGAATTCTCATGCCCATCGTCAATCGCGTCGCCGATCTGCAACCCGATATCCAGGCCTGGCGCCGCAACATCCATGAACACCCCGAACTGCTCTACGATGTGCACCGCACTGCATCATTCGTGGCGGACCGGCTGCGGGAATTCGGCTGCGACGAGGTCGTGACCGGGCTCGGCAAGACCGGCGTGGTCGGGGTCATCAAGGGCAAGAAGGGCGCGGCCAAGGGCGAGGTCAAGGTGATTGGCCTGCGCGCCGACATGGACGCGCTGCCGATCCACGAGGAAACCAACCTGCCTTACGCCTCGAAGACGCCGGGCAAGATGCACGCCTGCGGCCATGACGGCCACACCGCGATGCTGCTCGGCGCGGCGCGCTATCTCGCCGAGACGCGCAATTTCGCCGGCGATGCGGTCGTGATCTTCCAGCCGGCCGAGGAGGGCGGGGCCGGTGCCGCCGCCATGATCAAGGACGGCCTGATGGACCGCTTCGGCGTCCAGCAGGTTTACGGCATGCACAACGGTCCGGGGATTCCGATCGGCTCGTTCGCGATCCGCTCCGGCCCGATCATGGCGTCCACCGACGAGGTCAATATCAACATCGAAGGCCTCGGCGGCCACGCCGCGCGGCCGCATAAATGCATCGATTCGGTGATGGTCGGCGCGCAGCTGATCACCGCACTGCAGTCGATCGTGTCGCGCAGCGTCGACCCGCTCGATTCCGCAGTGATCTCGATCTGCGAATTCCACGCCGGCAATGCCCGCAACGTGATTCCGCAGACCGCGGTGTTGCGCGGCACCGTCCGCACCCTGACCCCCGAGGTCCGGCAATTGATCGAGAAGCGCATCGGCGAAGTGGTCAAGGGCGTCGCGCAACTGACCGGCGCGCGGATCGATCTCGACTACAAGCGCGGCTATCCCGTCACCGTCAACCACGCCTCGCAGACCGAATTCGCGACCCGCATCGCCAAGGAAGTCGCCGGCGACGGCAACGTGCACGCGATGCCGCCGCTGATGGGCGGCGAGGATTTTTCGTACATGCTGGAAGCGCGGCCCGGCGCCTTCATCTTCTGCGGCAACGGCGACAGCGCCGGCCTGCATCACCCCGCCTACAATTTCAACGACGAGGCGATCGTGTTCGGGACGTCGTATTTCGTGAAGATCGTGGAGGACGCGCTGGCGGCGTGATCTTTGCCGGTCATTGCGTGGAGCCGGCAAGGACGACGATGAGACTGGGCATCATCCTGGGCTTGGGCGTTCTCGTCGCCGTCCATTCGTCGCCGGCTCTTGCGCTGGACTGCGCGCGAGCCTCGTTGCCGGTCGACAAGCTGATCTGCGCCACGCCGAAGCTGAAGCAGGCCGACGCCGCGATGAGCGCGGCCTATTTCAGGCTGTTGCGAGAAACCGCAGACCGCGAATTCCACGATGCGCTGGTGCAAAGCCAGCGTCGATGGCTCGCGGTGCGCTCACAAGGTGCCGACCGGTACGGACAGGGGGAAGATGACAAGACCGACGATCGCGAGGTGTTGCTCAAGATGACTCGCGATCGCCTGGCTCGCCTGCAGAGCACCGAGCCGATCCGCGCTATGGAGCGCCAGCGTGAAATTGTTGCGAAGGACGGCGGCGGCCCCTTCGCCGGTTACATGACATCCTGCGTTCTTCTGCCCCCGCCCTACGCACGCTGGAGCTACGGCTGCTGGGGCGCGGCGCATCGCCAGAACAACGACAGGGTTTGCAGCGTCGAAATGGCTTGGGCGAGCGGTCACGTGACCGAATATCGGCTTGTCAGTGTCCTGAAGGATGGCGAACCCAAGCCGGTGGCAATTTGCTCAATAGGTTCTGACACGACAAGCGCGCGATGCCCGCAGCCCGGCGACAACGCTACGATCTGGGGCGATGCGCGCTGGAATACGAATCCTGCCTCATCCAACGATCTGCCCCCGCCCTACACCGGCGATCTCTGGAAATACGATCCTGACATTGATGTCGACGCGATCGACAAGCCATGGATGCACGATTGTCTATTCGCCGCGTCCTATCCGCCTGCGGATAGCGGCCGCGTCGCTCCTGCCGCAGGCAAGTAGGGCGATAATCCTCACGCATCCCATCGCACCGGCAGCGTCACCGGGCCGCGGAACACCCAGCCGCGGACGACGTGCGGCGCCTCCGCGCGGAGGCGCAGATTGCGCAAGCGCGTGAACAGCATCGGCACCACGATCTTGCCGACGGTGAGCCGCGACACCCAGGTGCCGGTGCAGAAATGCGGTCCGGCGCCGAACGCCAGATGCGATTGCTTCGGTCGCGTCACGTCAAATCGATCGGGCTCGGCAAAGCGATTGCCGTCGCGGTTGGCCGCTCCGACGCAGAGCCCGATCTGAAGGCCCTCGGGCAGCGTGGTGCCGGAAAGATCGACATCGCGGGTGACGCGGCGCGGATACATGCCGATCGGCGAGATCCAGCGCACCGCTTCCTCAAGCGCGGCCGGCCATAGCTCCGGCTTCGACAACACGCTGTCCTTCTGTTCCGGGTTCTGCAGCAGACCGAGCACCAGGGTCAGGATCGCATCGCGCGGCTCGTTCAGTCCGCCGCCGATGATCACCTTGATGTTGGCGCGGATGCCCTCGATCGGCATCGGCGGATCGGCGTTGACCATCGAGGACAGGATCGAGGGGTTGGGGTGGCGGCGGTGATCGTCGAGCACCGCGTCGATCGCAGCATTGACATCGGCGCTGGCCTGCATCGCCTTGCGCTCGATTTCGGCATCGGCGGCGTAATTGCCCGCACCGTCGATCAGCGCCTGCGACCAATCGGCCAGGGTGTGCCACGGCATGTCGCGAAAGCCGATCATCGTCATCAGGCTGAGCGAAGCCATCGGTGCGGCAAGTGCCGCAAACAGATCGGCCTCATCTGCAGCGGACAGGTCATCGATCAGCGCTTCCGCGATCGCGGTGAATTTCGGCGCCCAATACTCCTTGATCGTGGCCGGGCGGAACGAGGGCTCGATCGCCTTGCGGCCGATCGCGTGCTCGGCGCCGTCCTTGCGCATGAAGGTCGGCCCCATCACCCTGTTGACCAGCGAGGTGGGATTGTCGGCCGAGTAGGTCGCGGGATCGCGCTCGATCCGCACGATGTCGTCGAAGCGCGTCACCAGCGTCAGCTTCGCGGGCTCGACGAACACCGCCGGCGCCAGCTCGCGCAGGCGACGGAAGATCGGATAGGGGTCGTCGAGCAGATCCTGATACGCGATGTCGGTGACGACGGGCACGGTGCTGGTCATTGGTCCTCCCGGAGGGCTTTTTTGCGAAGCCTAGCGCCGGGAGCCGCAATCGCTCAATTCGATGGGCCCGATACAGGCCATCGAAATATTCCATGAGCTCGTGGTAGGCTGGGCCGCCAGCAAGGCGGGAGGTGCGACTTGGCGGCCAATTCCTCGATCGATCCGATCGACATCGGGACCTTGCGGACGCTTGTGCTGGTCTACGATTTGCAGTCGTTCTCGGCGGCCGCCAAGCGGCTCGACGTCAACCAGTCGACCATCAGCTACGCGGTCGAGCGGCTGCGCGGTGCGCTCGGCGATGCGCTGTTCGTCCGCAACGGCAATGGCGTGACGGCGACCGAACGCTGCGCGGCGCTGGTCGGCTGGGCACGGGACATGATCGACGAGATCGACGGGCTTGCCTCGCCGGCGGAATTCGATCCGGCGACGGCGCAGGGCAGCGTGACGATCTCCTGCAACTATCATGAACGGCAGACCCTGATGCCGCAGTTCAGTGCGCGGTTGCGTGCCGGCGCACCAAAAGTCCGTCTCGTCCTGCTCGATGCCGCCGGCCATGGCGACGTCCATCTCAAGCAGAACCAGTGCGACATCGTGCTCGGTCCGGTCGGGGTCGTCGGCGAAAGCTTCTTTCGGCGCCATATCCTCACCGATCACTATGTCTGCGTGATGGACCCGGCCAATCCGCTGGCGCGCGGCAAGATCGCATTATCGGCCTACGCCAAGGCCGATCACGTCTTCATCACCCATAGCGGCGAGTGGCAGCCGCTCTATCTCGAAGCGCTCAAGGCGAGGGAGATCGAAATCGAGCCTGCGGTCAGCCTGCCGAACCACGACAGTCTGGAGCGCATCGTCGCCGGCACGAAGCTGGTTGCGACCATCCCGCAGCATCTGGCGCGGGCGATGCGCGGCGGCCTGCACACAGCTGCGCTGCCGTTCCGGGTGCCGATCTCGATCGACATGTACTGGAGCGCCCGGACGGCCAAATCCGGCCTGCACAAATGGGCCCGCGGCCTGCTGGCCGAGATTGCGAAAGTATACGCCTGACACGCCGTTAAAAGAAAAGGCCCGCACCTGAGGTGCGGGCCTTCCCGACGCGTTGCCGCGTCGAAGGCATATCGGTGTCAGAACACGTGGTAGAACACGTAGTACAGACAGCCCGAGAGGATCATCGCGGCCGGCAGGGTCAGCACCCAGGCCATCGCGATGTTGCGGATCGTCGACCATTGCAGGCCGGAGCCGTTGGCGGCCATGGTGCCCGCGATGCCCGACGACAGCACATGCGTGGTCGAGACCGGCAGGCCGTAGCCATCGGCCGCCGCGATCGTCGCGGCGGCCGTGATCTCGGCGCAGGCGCCCTGCGCGTAGGTCAGGTGGGTCTTGCCGATCTTCTCGCCGACGGTGACGACGATGCGCTTCCAGCCGACCATGGTGCCGAGGCCGAGCGCGATGGCGACGGCGAACTTCACCCAGCTCGGGATGAACTTGGTCGCGCCGTCGAGCGAGCCCTTGTACTCGTTCAGCGTGGCGACGTCGGCGGCGGTCAGCTCGGCCTCCTTGTCCTTCATCAGGAAGCGGATCGCCTCGGACGCCAGGTACATGTCGTTACGGGTGTTGCCGACGGCGTCAGCCGGGAACTTGGCCAGCGATCCATACTGGGCAACCTGCTGGCCGATGTCGCGCACCAGCACCGCGAGCGACGGATAGGTGCCTTCGTTGATCTGGTGCTGCGCGACATAGTTGGTCACGGCCGGGCGCGGATTGCCGATCACGTTGTAACCGGCGGCCTTGCCTTCGATGACCTTGCTGGCCGCGGTCGAATGCGCGGCGAACTGCTCGATCTGGTTCGCAGGCAGCGCGCGGTTCAGGGCATAGGCGGTCGGCACGGTGCCGATCAGGATCAGCATGATCAGGCCCATGCCCTTCTGACCGTCGTTCGAGCCGTGGAAGAAGCTGACCAGCGTGCAGGTGAGGATCAGGATGCCCCGGATCCACCACGGCGGCGGCTGGTTGCCGACCGGCTCGCCGAACAGCGCGGGCGTCGCACGCGCCAGCACGGCCTTGAGGATGTAGAGCAGACCGGCCGCGAGCACGAAGCCGAACAGCGGCGACAGCAGCAGCGCCTTGGCGATGCCGGCGGCCTGGGTCCAGTCCACGCCGGAGGTGCCGTCGCGGCCGCGCAGCAGCGCGTTGGTGATGCCGACGCCCATGATCGAACCGATCAGGGTGTGCGAGCTCGAGGCCGGCAGGCCGAGCCACCAGGTGCCGAGGTTCCAGAGGATGGCGGCGATCAAGAGCGCGAACACCATCGCAAAGCCGGCGCTAGAGCCGACCTGCAGGATCAATTCGACCGGCAGCAGCGACACGATGCCGAACGCAACCGCGCCGCTCGAGAGCAGCACGCCGAACAGGTTGAACATGCCCGACCAGACCACGGCGACATGCGCCGGCAGCGAGCGGGTGTAGATCACGGTGGCGACCGCGTTCGCGGTGTCGTGGAAGCCGTTGACGAATTCGAAGCCGAGCGCGATCAGAAGCGCGACGAACAGCATGATGTAGGGCAGGAACGACGTGACGCGCGTGCCGGTTGCGTCGACGTCGGCATAGATGCTGTAGGCAACAAACAGCAGCGCAGCCGCAACCACGCCCAAATAGATAACCCCGGTCATGGGGTGGAAGCCCTTGTCGAGGTCCGGACCCTTTTTCAGGGCGGGCTCGATCGAGCCGGGTAACGCCATATCGCTCATGGTAAACTCCTGTCCCAATGCCTCCGATTTTGATCGATGCATATGACAGGCAATTGAAATCCGCCCCGTGAAATGAGGTGGCCACCCATGACGGTGGACATCCCGCCGAATTGTTTGTGCAACGCCTTGAAGGTCCACGGGCCTTCGCGGCCTCGTGGCAATCTTCAGCAACAGACGATCGTCGATCGCGCAGTGATCGTGACTGAAGTCACCGTCCGGGTTTCGTGGGGCGAGACGTGTGGGAGGCGAGGACGCCGGCGGCGAGAGGTCGGGCCCGCGAAGGCAGGTCACCGGCAATCGAGGTCGCTGGTTGTCCAGGCAACAGGAATCCGCCTCACCAGGAATCCCTGCGACACAGGAGTTCAGATAACCAGAAATCCAGCGTGTGCTGCGGACGAGTGAGCAGGCGAGGATCGAGAGGAGGAAGGATCGTGAGGAGGGAGGATTGCGAGACGAGGTGGCGCGCCGCACGATTGGGGCTAGCAAACCGCGCAGCGCGCCCGCCTCAGGGTACGCCATGGCGTGAACATGACGCCCGATACCTACGGAACACGTCACCGTACCACGGATCAATTAAAGGTTGTAGGTTTTTGTCCGCGTCCAGAAGCAATTTCACGTTGAAGTGTGGTTCCCAGGTTCCGCCGGTTCGGCGCAACTCAGGCCGCGCGGGCCGAATTGCGCAACTGATCTGCGGCAATTTTCAGGTCGTCGATAAAACGCTGATATTCCAGCGCTTTGGCTTTCTCGTCGGGCAGCCGCAACAGATAGGACGGGTGCACGGTGACGAGCACCTTGGTTCCGTCGTGATCGATCAGGCGGCCGCGGTTCTTGTTGATCGGGGTGATCTTGCCGAGCACGCTCTGCGCTGCGGTGGCGCCGAGCGCCACCACGAGTTCCGGCCTGATGGCTGCGAGCTCGCGCGCGTACCACTGACGGCAGGCGCGAATCTCCGGCGTGCCCGGCTTCTGGTGTAGCCGGATCTTGCCGCGCGGCACGAATTTGAAGTGCTTCACCGCGTTGGTGATGTAGACCTTGGCGCGCGCGATGCCGGCGTCCTCAAGCGCGCGATCGAGCATCTGCCCGGCCGGTCCGACAAAGGGATGGCCTGCGAGATCTTCCTTGTCGCCGGGCTGTTCGCCGACCAGCATCAATGTCGCGCTTTGTGGTCCTTCGCCGAACACGGTCTGGGTGGCGTCCTTCCATAGCGGGCAGGCGCGGCAGCCGGCGGCCTCGTCGCGCAAGGCAGCGATCGTGTCGCGCGCTTGCATGTCGTGAGTTGGCTTGCGGGCCATCGGCTCATCCTGCGGCTTCCGCGGCTGGGTCATCTTGCGTGCGATGAAGGGGCCGCTGGTCATGCGCATGGCGTCTTCGATCAGCGGCTTAATGATCGAGTCCTCGGGCAGGTTCCTCCAATAGGCCTGCGGCATCTCCATCACTTTCAGCCGCGCGGGATTGAACAGGCCGTTGTCATGACGCCGCCAGACCTCCTCGAGCCGGTCCTCGTTCGGCACCTCGGATCTGGCGATGCCCGGCGAGATCGAGATCGCGTGCCCGTCCCAATGCGCGCAGACGTCGGGGGTCAGGATCGACCACGGCATGTCGGCGAAGCGGCCGGCGAAGAAAGGCGCGGCGAACTCGACGATGCGATGCTCCGGTTCGAACCAGGCGACGTAATGCGCCGTCCGTTCGCGGCCGATCTCGCGGAAGCGCAGCTGCGCGTGCATCCTGTCGATATCGCCATAGACCGCGCGCGCCATCGCGTGGACCTCGGCGACATCGGGATCACCAGTCACGCTGAGCAGATCGTGATGGCTGCGCAGCCGCCACAGCAGGCGATAGAGCAGGGCGAAGCGCGCGTCATTGCGATGCAGGATCGCGGTCTTTGCGAGCTCGACGAATATGGCTGTCACGTTGAACCGTGCCTGCGGCACGTCGAGCAAGTCATTCACGCAGGATGCCGGCGGCAGTTCGTCGTCGCGGCGGATGGTCCACGTGACCTCCGCAGGCTTCACGTCATTGATCGCCAGTCGCCGCGCGGCCTTGCGCCAGCCCTCGAAATCGGTGTCGTTGTCGAGCACGATGATACGCATACGATTGCTCCGTTTCCGTCACGCCGCCATTTTCGGGGCCGGCGCGCCTGACTTGCGGAAGGTCAGGGCTCATCCGGTTCGGTGGCTGCTGAATCCCGTTGATTCCACTTATGAATCGACGACCTCACCAATCCGATTGACTCCGCGGGCCCTGTTAGCTTTATATTAGAACATATCATGAACAAATGGGCCAGTCCCTGGTTCTCTGTTCTGGTCAGTGACGGCCTCAAATTTTGGTTGGGAAGGAGCGGCGCATATGAACGGCGCACGCACGGGTACGCTTGCGTCTCTGCGCGGCAGCATCGCGCGCATCGAGGCGCCATCGGATGTGGCGATGCCGAACCGCATCGCGCTTGGACACACCAGCGCAGACGCGATGCTGCGCGGCGGGCTTGCACCGGCCGCGCTGCACGAGGTGTTCGCAGCCGGCCATCAAGGCGGCGCGGCGACCGGTTTCATCGCGGGGCTCGCCGGACGGATATCCGCGCGCAAGCCGCTGGTCTGGGTGCGGCAGGATTTTTCCGATCGCGAAAACGGCGCGCTGTCGATGCGCGGGCTCGCCGAGCTCGGCCTCGATCCGCGCCTCCTGGTCACGGTGCGTGCCGCCGATGTCGACAGCGGCCTGCGCACCGCGGCCGACGCGCTCGCCTGCGATGCGCTCGGCGCCGTCGTGCTCGAGCTCTGGGGCGATGTCAGGCAGTTCGATCTGGTGGCGAGCCGCAAGCTGACGCTGGCTGCACAATCCTCCGGCGTCACTGGGCTGTTGTTGCGGATGGCGGCGCAGCCGC